>JAGLSW010000870.1 GCA_023135565.1 Candidatus Aminicenantota bacterium
GGGACGACCTGCGCTACGAGCGAGAACAGGACACCATGCTGGATGCTTTTAGGGATTTTGACCGGGAGCGGGTGTTTTTGGATATGCCCGACCCGGTGAAAGATACGTTGACCGGGATCGAAGAACATTTACAGGACGGCAAACACGACATTCTGCATATTACGGCCCACGGCTCGATTAACGAAAAGGGCGAAGGCGTTCTTTCCTTTGAAACCGAAGAAGGCGAAGAGGCGCTCGTCACCGGCTCGGAACTGGCAAAGGCGCTGAATCCGCGGCCCAAAATCCTTATCCTCTGTTCCTGCCGGTCGGCAAGCGAAGAACCGGGACTGCTGCCCGCGGCCAAAGCCCTGCGCGAAGCGGGCGTCGAAAGCGTCATCGGCATGAAAAAGGCCATCAGCCATGAAGCGGCTATGGAGTTTAACCGGGCGTTTTTGCTTTCCCTGTCGGCGCAAAATACCCTAAAACAGGCGTTTGAAGCCGGGAAAGAGGCTGTTTTTAAAGGCGAAGAAGAGCGCCAGAGGCAGTCGCCCGGCCGGGAAGCTCTTAAAGAGTACGAAATTCCCCAACTGCTTACAGCGGACGAAAACCTCACTGCTGCCGCTTTTTCCGACTATCGTATTGCCGCGCCCGGCAGGCCGCGCAGCCACCGGTTTATGGGCGCGCAGTATTTGGAACGGGGCTTTATCGGCAGGAGGCAGATTCTGCGCCGGGTGTACCGGTCGATCAAAAAGGGTTTGGGCGCAATCGTGTTAAAAGGTCCCGGCGGCATCGGCAAATCCACGCTTACTACCCGCGCCGCGGCTAATCTTAATCGCCAGGGTTACGAATTTATCGTGGTGCAGGGCGAAACCGGCGTCGCGCAAATATTGCAAGCCCTTTCGCAAAAAGCGGCGGCGAAAGACGTTCCCGATGCCGAGAAAATTTTCTCCGCCAATGCCGGTGAAAAAGACAAGTTGGTCTGGTACTTAGAGAATTATCTTTTAAAGAATAAGGTGTTGATTATTTTCGATAATTTTGAAGAGAACCAGGACGGGGAGCGGGACTGGGATTTTCGCAAGCCCGGGCTGGCGGAGTTTTTGGGTTTTTTCCGGGACAGTTTGCAGCACAGCGAATCTTTTTTATTTTTTTCCACTCGATATACGCTGCCCGGATTCGACCACCCGGATGTGTGCGAAGATATAACGGAGTTTTCGCCCGTAGAGTACCGCAAGATGCTGCTCAACCGGGATGCCTTAAAGAACGCGGACAAAGAATCCATCGAAAAATTGCGCCGGGAGATCGGCGGCAATCCGCGGGCTTTAGAACTGCTGGATAAGATCGCTTACAAAGAGTTCGGCAGCCGGGAGTTTTCCTGGCAAGAGTTGGAAGAACTGATCCCCGGGCTGCGTAAGCGCATCATCGAAAAAAGGGGCAAAGGCGATGATTTCACGCCGTTGTTTTTGGACAGGCTGCTGAAATATTTGACCCCGGAGCAGCGGGGCATCCTCGACGCTTTTTCTATTTTTCGTATCCCCGTGCCTAAAGGGGCGTTGACTGTTTTCGATCTCGACTTGCCGCGGGAAGACCGCGTTCGTTTGCAGGATTTTTCCTTGTTGGAGCGCACCCCCGGTGACGACGCAGATAAGTATTACATCCACCGCCTCACCGCCCAACACCTGCAGGCCGCCTTAGATGAGGCAGCCCGGGCCGCCTACCATCAAAAAGCAGCCGGGTACTTTGCCGCCCTGCGCGACGACGAAGGTGTCGCATACCTCGAAGGCAAAAAGTTTCTCGATAACGACATCGAAGCCCGTTGGCACTATCTGCGCGCCGGGCTGTGGGACGACGCGGCGGCTATCACCTTTGACCTGGAAGCTTATTTAGAGCTTCGCGGCTACCCGCAGCGCGCCTTAGAACTGCTCCTGGAACTGCCGCTGCCGAAATTGAACGAAGAGAACCAGGCGATTTTCCACAACCGCACCGGCATCCTGTACCAGGGATTCGGCGAATATGACAAAGCCCTGACTAGCTTTGAGGAAGCGTTAAAAATAGATAAGCGGCGAAAAGACGACAACGGCACAGCGGCCAACCTGCATCAAATCGGGATTATTCATCAACTAAAAGGCCACTATGACGAAGCATTAAAGAACTATGAGCAGTCCTTAGAAATTGCAGGAAAACTTGGTAACCCAAAAGGCATCGCGGAGAGTTTGCATCAAATCGGGATGATCCATGAAGAAAAAGGCCGATATGACGAGGCATTAAGTCGCTATCAGCAGTCCTTAGAAATCAGGGAGAAAATTGGAGATACAAAAGGCATCGCGGAGAGTTTAGGACAAATCGGGATTATCTATCAAAAAAAAGGCCAATATGACGAGGCGTTAAAGAACTATGAAAAGTGCCGGAAAATATTTTCAGGACTGGGCGCTCAGAAAGAGCTGTCCACGACTTTGCATCAAATCGGGATGATCTATGAAGAAAAAGGCCAATATGACGAGGCATTAAAACACTACCGGCAGTCTTTAGAAATCAAGGAGAAAATTGGAGATACAAAAGGCATCGCGGAGAGTTTGCATCAAATCGGGATCATCTATCAAAAAAAAGGCCGATATGACGAGGCATTAAAGAGCTATCAGCAGGCCCTAGAAATAGCCGAGAAAATCGGCGATATTGCCGGCTCGGCTATCAGCCTGGGGCAGATGGGTAATCTTTATTTTGAACAAAAGGAATATGAAACCGCCTTGAGAAACTTTATCCAGGCGTTTATTACCTTTGATAAGATCGGTTCGCCCAATGCAAAGCTTGTGGAACGAAACATAGCCAGGGTGCGCGAAAAAATGGCTCCGGAGCAGTTCGAGAAAATATTGAAGGAATTCGGCAGTAGCGAAGAAGGCGATTGATGAATGATGAAGGGTATTGTTTTAGCCTGTCCCTAAAATCCCCAAATTATTTAGATCTCATAAAGTCTTCGTAATGAGTTCTACTTGTTCCACCACACTTGGGGCAAGGGGGACCACATAGTTCACAATATTTTGTTTTGCAGTCCCAACAGGAATATTGTCTTATAGTTAAGCCATGAGTAGAAGAAGTTTTCCCACACCAAGGGCACGATCCTACTTTTGTCATTTTCGACCTCCAAGGAATTTTCTTACAAAACATAGTATATCAGATTCCAATACATCATGTCAAATAAATATTTAAAAAAAATTAAATCAAGATGAGTTAGAACTTTAGGGGACAGGCTAAAAAAAACTCGAATCAAAAGCGTTCTTGCCTCCGGCGGCCCTGCCGGGGGCTAAACTTTTGAAAAAGTTTAATCAAAACTTTTGATGATTTAGAATCAAAAGCGCTCACCCGCTGCCTCTTGCGGCGGAGCGGCTTATCGCCCCCTCGTGCGCACGGGGTTTAGAATCAAAAACGCTCCCTGCGGCGAAGCCGCTTATTGGCTCCCCGCGCCGCGGGGTTGGAAAAGTTTGCTCAAAACTTTTGATGAGCCGCTTCTTAGCCGAATGCCGATAGCTGAATACTGAAAACGTCCCCACTGTTGACTTTTACCCCCAATACGGTTATAATATATCATTACATGGTGGTAATGAACAAAATGTTTTACATAATTCGAGTTCACACCGCTTTGCAGATCTCTTTTCAAGCTTTGTTTTAAAAAAAAGTTACCTTTTTTCAGCCGCTAATTTAAAAATACGATTCCAAATGAGGACGGCGCCCTGGCCAGGAAACTTAAAAATTGCCGGGAAAACCGGCGAAAATGAAACTCCCCGGTTTCCAGCCCCCCCCCAGGAATTTATAGGAACTAAAATGAACACAACAGCAGCTAAACCAAACAATCAGAAATTATACTTTCTCGTTTTTGTGCTTTTCTTTTTCTCCGGTATTTCGAGCCTGATCTACCAGATCGTCTGGACCCGGGAATTAGTGCTCATCTTCGGCAATACTATGCTGGCTACCAGCACCGTGTTGAGCGCCTTTATGGCCGGCCTGGCCGCCGGTAGTTTCGTTTTCGGGAAATTCGCCGACAAACGGCCTCGCAATTTGATCCGCGTCTACGCCCTGCTGGAAGCGGGCATCGGCGTCTTCGCTTTATTATTCCCGCTGCTGCTGGCTGTGATCGGCCCGCTCTATACCGGCCTTTACCGGTCTGTAGAAGGCAATATGCTGACGTTGAATTTGGTCCGTTTTGCCGTATGTTTCGTATTGATCGTGGTGCCTACGTTCCTGATGGGCGCTACCCTGCCGGTGCTGTTGAAACGTTTCGTTAACAGTACGGCCACTATCGGCAAACGCATGGGCCTGTTTTACGGTCTGAATACCATCGGGGCAGTGGTGGGCAGCTTGCTGTGCGGTTTCTTGTTCCTGAGACTTTTCGGGATGCGCCTTTCCACCCTGTTAGCCGTAGTAATCAACTTAGGCGTGGCCCTGCTGGCCTGGGCCATAGGCAAAGATGACAGCGCCCCGGAACCGGCTGTGGCTGCGCCGGAAAAGAAAAAAAACAGCGCCGGGGAATACAGCCCCTTAACCGTGAAATTAGTCTTTTTAGGCATCGGCATTTCCGGTTTCTGCGCCCTGGCCTACGAGGTCTTCTGGACGCGCATGTTGAACCTCTTTTTCCACAATACGGTTTATTCTTTTACTACCATACTGGCTACTTTCCTTACCGGCATCGCCATCGGCAGCTTGATCTATGCGCGCTTCCTATCTAAAATAACCAACCGTATAATGCTTTTTATTGTGGTGGAAATCGGCATCGGCGTTTTTGCTTATGCCACGCCTTATATTTTTAACCTGTTGTACGAACCGCTTTTTTCCAAACCGGCTGAAACCCTGACCGTTTTAAAAGCCGGTGTGATTATGATCGGCCCCACTATCCTGATGGGCATTGCCCTGCCGCTGGCGGTACAGATTTGCCAGCGCGGACCGCGGCGCGAAGGCGACAGCGTGGGCCGGGTATATGCCATTAATACCGTGGGTTCGATATTCGGCGCTTTTGCCGCCGGTTTTATCCTGGTTCCCGAATTAGGCATTCACAAAAGCGTCATCGTGGTGGTCTGCTTGAATATTATCGCCGGGCTGTTAGTGCTGTTCTCTTATGCACGCCTGCGACTGCAAATGCGTTTGGCAGCCGGTTTTGTGTTTGCCTGTATCCTGGTGATTATGTTCGTGATCGCCCCGGGCGACCTGTTCCGCGACCTGTACCGCAAAAAAATATCCCACGCCAACTTAGAGTACTATAAAGAAGGTAAAATAGCCAATGTGGTGGTCTATGATTTCTACAAGAACGGCTATAAAGACCTGTACCTGAACGGCATCGAAGAAGCATCCAGCCGGTTGTGGCATGTGCAGTTGTTTAAAATGTTGGGGGCGCTGCCCGCCGTGGTGCATCCGCAGCCCGACGACGCTTTGATGATCGCTTTCGGCGCCGGTATGTCGGCCGGCACTACCGTGGACTTAGTGGACTATTTCGAGTGCGCGGAACTGAACCCGGACATCTACGAGGAAGCGGAAATTTTCAAAAAAGAGAACCGGGACGTAATCAACAACCCGAAATTGAACATGGTGTTTAATGATGGCCGCAACCACCTGCTGCTGACGCCTAAGAAATACAGCCTTATTATTTCCGATGCCACCAACCCTTTGACTTTCGATTCCTGGACTTTGTATACTCAAGAGTTCTACCAACTGTGCAAAGAAAAACTCAAACCCGGCGGTGTTTTTTGTCAATGGGTGCCCATACCTTTGCCCAGCGACGCTCTGAAAGTGGTATTAAAAACTTTTAAATCGGTTTTTCCGCACACCAGTTTTTGGAGTATTTACGGTCACTCGCAGTGCCTGATGCTGGCCACCCCGGAGCGGCTGCGGTTGAATTACCGGCAGTTGGCAAAAGAATTGCCCGCTGTTTTAGAAACCACGGACTTGAAAGATTACGGTGTGGAAACAGTGGAAAAATTCCTCAGTTTTTTTATGTTGGGTGAAGATGAATTAGACGAATACTTGAAAAATTTCGATAAGATCAACAGCGATGACCTGCCGGACGCCCAATTCCACAGCGGCATCGACCGGGAAGGGATCGACACCGCCTTAGAGCTTTTAAAGCACCAGCGAACTATCCTGCCCTACCTGACCGGTTTGGGCGCCGAGAAAGACCGTGTCCAATCGGTTTTAGAAAACTATGTGTCTATTTCCCGGTTCCTGAACATCGGGTTTTTAAGAGAGAGTAATTTCGAGTTGAGTAAAGCTTATGCTTTTGCCTCCGAAGTGGGTCTGGCGGATGATAAAAACATATTGTGCATGTTGAATTACGGGCCCAAAAGGAAAGAATATTTCCTGGACCGGGCCGCCCGTTTTCCCGATGACGCCAACGCCCATAATAGTTTAGGATACATTGCCTGGAAAGAAGGCGATTACCCGAAAGCCATAAAAGAATTTAAACGGGCTATCGAGCTGAAACCCGATTTTGCCCGGGCTTATGTGAACTTAGGGCAGGCTTTAAGCGACGCCTCTAAGTTCGACGAAGCGGTGGAGATTTTCCTGGAAGTGAAAGAGCTGAACCCCACCATGAATGTATTAACCTTAGTGCGCGGCGAATTAGGTCTTATGCAAACGATGCGGAAACTCATGTACCAGGACGACACGGCGCTTTTTGGAAAACTGGCCAAGTCCTATATGGACAGGGGCGAAATATCTTCTGCCATCGAAGCTCTCAAGCTGGCTTTAGTACGCAGCCCCAATGACCCGAATGTTCTTGCTTCCCTGGCTGCTGTTTATGAGACTCTCGATATTTTGAACGGTTCTCTTTATTATTATGGAAAAATGGCGCAAGCAGTCCCGGGGGACGTAAATGTAAAAAATAAGATCAAAGAATTGAAAGCGGTGCGCAGCGATGCCGATGCCCGGGCGGACTGGATAATGAGCCGGGTTAAAGCGCCGGCGAGGACTTCCGATCACCCGGAAGGGTGCGGTACAGCGTCCAGGAAATGGAACGAGTACGAATTTGACGGCAAGATTAGCAAAACGAATTTGAGGGCCGCCGCCGCTGAGTTTGAGAAAGTCATCGCAGAGGATGTAAAGCACATGCATGCCTATGCCGATGCCGCCACCATTTATGAGCATTTGGGAGAGTACGTCAATGCCGCGCAATTATTGCGTTTCGGTCTGGCAGTATCTCCCGGTAACCGGGTGGCGCTCAACAGTTTGAAACGCCTGGAGCTGCTCGATCAACTGCATACTACGAAGCCCAGCGGTGAGAAATTGGTAGAAATGTACAACAACATCGGGGTTTTGTATTGGCAGAACGGGGAAATAGAGTCGGCCATCGTTTATTTTAAAAAGGCGCTCAAAGAGAACCCCGGTCATGCTATGTCCTGGGCGAATTTGGGAGCCAATTATATTCAATCCGGGCGTTTCCGGGAAGCCCTCCGGGCTTTGGAAGCGGCAATAAAATTGAACCCGGCCATAGGTTTTGCCGACCAGATCAAGAAGCAGATGCAGGATCTCCAGAATATCATAGCCGGGATAAAATAAAGCCAAAAAGAGTCATTCGTGTTTCTTGAAATCTCATGAAAAATTTACAACTGATGTAAGGAAGCTATTCTTCTCTTTTTTTTCCCCGGTTTTTTACATCCCGATGGGAAGCCCGGGACACGATAGAGAAATCGGTCATCAAGTGATAAAGTCTTATCTGTTTCCCGGTTTTACTCTCGATGTGGATAGATTCATAAAGAAAGGGTTTGATGTTTGATCTGATTTCCTGTTCGGTCTTTGTTTGAGGAAATTCTCCGGCACAAAGTTCATTGATACGATTTATATTCTTTTCTATATCTACCGGTTTTACCAGGAATGCGATCATGCCGTTAACGCCGGAATAGGTGGGATATTTACTGGAAACGAATCTCAGTATGCCTTCGAGGATATTTTTTATGTCGCTCATGTAGATTGGGCGTCCTTTTTCAAAATAGCATCGACAAATTCCAGCAGATCGATCCTGGCAGTCGCCGGATGCCAACTTTTGTACTCATTGGGTTTTATTACGTAAAACGAATCCGCTTCGAAACCTTTAATATCTTTTTGGATAAAGATATCCTTTGTGATTTTTTCCAGGGAAACACTCTTACCCAGGAGTTCTATGACCCGGGAAATTTCAGCGGGGATAGGGGGTTCCTCTATGGGCGCTTCGGGAACTTCGGCCACTATTTTAAAATTCATGCCGGTGAAATATGAGGCGCGATAGATTTCGACTTTAAAATATTCATCAGGTCCTTTGTACCAATCCCGGAAATAATCTACAAAAACCCGGGCATACTTTTCTAACTGGCCGCTATCGGGAGAGCGCAGCGGCGCCGGTTTGTTTTTGAATAACGGTATCGATATGTTAATAGCATAATCGATCAAATCTTTTTCCATTTCCGACAGCGCATAAAGTTCATTCACTATGCGGTTGATTTCCGCTAATTCTTCCCCGGCCAGGTTACCGGTTTCACTGTCTAAGTTTTCTTTAGGGGGCAGGGAGCTATTTGCGTGAGCTTCACCCTCCCACAAATGCCTTTGTTCCCGGTTTAGCTGTTCAAATTTCTGCGTTATTTTTACAAAATTCTCATCCAGTTTATCGACATAAATTTCATTTAAATCAACCAGGGGTATGTTGTCAAATTCCCTTTTTAAAACTTTGCCCCGGTCTACGCCCCATTCCACGGAATTCATAAACAAAAAATAGGCGGTTAGATCGGAAGATAGCAAAGCCCCGATGGCCTTTAATAATTTTTTCTGCCCATTTTTCCCGGCTATTCCATAAACCACGTTGGAGAAGGCACAGGGAAAATCCAAAAAAGTCAATATTGGCCGATCCTTCCCGATACCTTGTTTGATTATTAAGTGAGGCGCTTTATAGGTTTCAACTATTCCAACATCCTCAAATAATAAGTCGGGATATTTATCTCGAACTCTTTTCAAATCGTAATTGTTGATAAAAGATGAAACGGATTCCGGCGGTAAAAACATTAGGTCAGCGATATTTTCTCTCGATTTGTTTTTATTTGCCCTTTTTAAACCGGCCCCGAATTGCAGATCGTTATCCCGGAGAAAAGTATTGAATTTTTTGTGTGAAAGAATCAATCTCTTTAAAAAATGATAATCAAGAGAATTTCCATATAAAAGGGGTTTCCACAACCAATCAAATTCCCGGAGTATGTCCTGATCGATAATTTTTATATTGCTCTTCTCGATCACTAAGCTTCTAAATAATCTGAAATACAGGTTTGGCAGCAGCGAGATATGCTTTATTTCGTTTTTAGGACTGCGGCCTGTTTGATAAAATATTACAGCACCGGGGCATATGGAGCTGGTAAAAACCAACCGCCCGACAGGTGAAAAATTAAAAACTTCATTTATCTCAAAATTCTTTAGAAAATAATTCCTGAAATGTACAGCATTTGCATTATAAAGAATTTTACTTGTGACGATTAAAGCTATCCCGGTTTTCCCCTTTCCGGTGAAGTCCCTGACGCGGAGCATAAAACTTTGGGCAACCTGGAAATCACTGATGATAATATTTTCTTTTTTGCACTTTTCGATGAAGTCTTTATTTTCTTTGGACTTAATGCTGCCCCAGGGTGGATTACCGATTATGAAATCGAATTGCTTATCCTTTATAAAATCGAAAATGGGATTCCGCCAATCTAAAAAATCTACCTGGAAAAAGTTTAGCCCGTTTCCCGCGGCAGGTTTATCTTTCCTGTATTTCAAATAAGGGAATTTATAGTTAGCGATGTCCTTAGGTTCTTTATAATCCAGCAGGGTGATGTACAAAGAGAACACAGCTATGTCGATGGCGTCTTCATCTTTATCTATACCATATATATTATCTATAAGTAAGCGTTCTAATTCCCGGGCCGTTAGGTTGCCGTTTTTTTGTTTTTTCCCCTTCGCCACGATTTGGCGGAAAGCCTCAACCAGGAATATCCCTGAACCGCAAGCCGGATCCAATACCCGGCAGCGGCTCGAACCGGATTCGTTCAAGTGTTTATTGACTGTTTTTTCAAGGGTATAGTCAACCAGGAAGGGAGGAGTATAAAATGCCTTATGCTTGACTTGTTTATCTTTGCCGATAAACCGTTCATAAATATTGCTGATCAACTCAACCGGGATAATGCTGAAGTCGTAAATGTTAAATAATGACTTCTGGCTTTTTAAGAGATCGCCTCCCTGGAAAAGAAGATGTAATGTTTTACAGTGATTAGAATCGATGCCGAGCAGGTCGGCTTCGGCCAGTTCAAACAGATCGCCGTTGAAAGCATTTTTCAGGTAGTTGTAAAAATCGACCAATCTTTGCGGTTTTTGAATGATGACCGACAAACTTTGCCGGGCAGCATCGACGTCCCTGTTAACTATGAACTCTTCATCTAATTTGACGCCCCGGTCTACCAGGTATCGTGCAAAAATAAGGAAACCGATTATTTTTTTGGCAATTTTCCCGGGTAATTTTTTCTCTTCCAGTAGAAGGATAGTTTCCTCGATGTTTTTTAGCAGGTACCAATCGACGCGGGTGTTATTTTTAAATTTATTTTTGTTGTTTTCCCAATATTTGCCGGACAATAGATTCCACAATGAATATTTATCTATTTCACCTGATGAATCGTTAATGTCCAGTTCGTCCAGGATTTGCAAACAGCTTTTATTATCTTTGTTCAACTTGAGAGCATTAAAAACGGTGATTGTCGTATCATCTATAACAAAGGCTAAAGGAGCCCGGTTAAAATTCCATATCTGCCGCTGGATTAATTTTTCTTTTTCTTTCCCCGGGGCGTCGAAAAACAAAACGAAAGGTTCATCGTTAATACAGAAAAAAGCTGTTGGGGCTATTTTTTCCAGGCTTTCCCGTGTTCGTTGGGGTAATCCCAAATCCCGCCACTTTTTTTCGGCAGTCCGGTACAGGTCTTTATTTTCTAACAGGTTCAACCTTTTCAGCAGGCTATTCAAACTCATTTTCATATTATACATTTTAATAAGTCCGAAATCAAACCGCCTCGACATGTTCGCACCATTTATGCAGTTGTTCACAACTGCGCGGCGTTTCTCCACGCAGGCGGTTTTTTAGCAGGTCTTAAAACAAACACGATATTATTATAATGTATATGGTATGACAAATAACGGCATACCTACTAAATAGAAATCCCGGGGCGGGCTGCCGGTGTGAAAATATAAAAAATAATTTTAACAGTTGACAAAAAACCCGATAAGATTTATATTAAATTCTATAAAACGAGGTTTTTACGTGAACCAAAAACAAATACCGGTTGTAATACTAAAATTATTCGATAATCTTAGTATATCCAAAATTTGCCTTCGGCGAGCAGGGGGCGCTTTTTGAGAAAACTGCCCCCTGCACCCCCGCAAAAACTTTTGTTAATAAATAAAATCATAGGAGAAAAATATGCTTAGAAAAATTCTTTTTACCGTTTTAGCTGTATCGATTCTCGTACAGTTTACTTTGTTTTCCCAGACTTCCCCGGAAGAATTCTTAGGCCATAAGGTCGGCGCAGACCGCAAATTGGCCGACTATACACAAATCCGGGACTATTTCGCAAAGTTGGATAAAGAGTCGGACAAGATCAAAGTCCTGACCATCGGTAAAACCACCCGGGGCAAACCGATGATTATGGCGGTGATTACTTCCGAAAAAAATATGCCCCGCTTAGACGAATACCGGGCTATTATCAAAAAACTGCGGGACGCCCGCAACGTGTCGCCCGAAGAAGCAAAAAAACTGGCCGAAAAAGGTAAGTCCATCCTGTTGATTACTTGCAGTTTGCACGCTACGGAAATCGCCGCTTCACAAATGTCCATGGAACTGGCCTACAACCTTGTCACCGGCAAAACTCCTTTCGACAGCGAAAAAGCCCTGGAAGACGTTATCCTCCTCCTGGCTCCTACTATCAACCCGGACGGCGAACAAATGGTCACCGATTGGTACCGCAAATATGTGGGTACGAAATACGAAGGGGGCCGGATGCCCTGGCTCTATCACGATTACGCCGGTCACGACAATAACCGCGATTGGTTTATGTTCAACCTGCCGGAAACCAAAGCGGTAACCAAAGTGCTCTACCACGACTGGATTCCCCAAATCCATATGGACGAACACCAGATGGGTTCCACCAGGGCGCGTCTTTTTATACCGCCTTTCATGGACCCGCCTGTTCCCAGCGTACACCCTTTAGTGTGGCGCGGCGTGGGTTTGTGCGGCGTTAACATGGCTTACGACCTGCAAACAAAGGGTAAAAAAGGTGTGGTCTATGACCGCAGTTTTACCGGCTGGTGGATCGGCGCTTGCGACGACACTTCCTGGCTGCACAATTCCGTGGGCCTGCTCAGCGAGATGGCGTCGGTAAGAACAGCCAGCCCGATTTTTATCGACCCTTCCGAAGTGTCGGATTCCTATACGGAAAAACGCATTAAGTTTCCCGACCCCTGGCCCGGCGGCTGGTGGCGGCTGCGCCATTTAGTAGACTATGAACTTATCTTATCTATGAGTTTGGTCAGGACCGCCCACCTGTACAAAGAAGATTTCCTGTTTAATTTCTACCAAATGTGCAAAGACGGCATCGAGAAAAGAGAGGAAGGCGCGCCTTTTGCTTTTGTTATCCCGGAGCAGCAGCGCGATTATCCCACCACTTTGAAAATGCTGGACATCTTAAAATTCGGCGGCGTGGAGATTCACCGCGCCAAAAAGGATTTTATCGCCGCCGGCAAATTCTACAAAGCCGGTTCTTTCGTAGTGTGGATGGCCCAACCTTACCGGCCTTATGCCCAGGCCCTGTTGGAAAAACAGCGTTACCCCGACATGCGCGAATACGAAGGAGGCCCGCCGATCCCGCCCTATGATAATGCCGGTTGGACGCTGCCGCTGCAGATGGGCGTCAAATGCCACCGGGTGGATAGACCTTTCAAAGCCGACACCGAGTTGTTGGCAGCCATCCCGGCCCGGGCAGTGAAAGCGCCCCCAAAGTCGGCGGCTTATTTAGTTCTCTCGCCCTGGGAGAATGCCGCTTACGCGGTGGTTTTCGCCCTGCTCAAAGAGAAAGCTGAAATCTACCGCGCTGCTGCTTGTATCAAAGCGGAAAAGTGTATCGCTTGTCCCGGTAGTTTTATTATTAAGAACACGGCTGCGGTGCGGAAAGCGCTTCCCGGCCTGCTGAAAAAGTGGCCTGTGGAAGTTTCCGAGCTTGACGATATTTCCGGGGTCGCCAAAGCGCGCTTAGATAAGACCCGTTTCGCTTTGTATCGCTCCTGGCGTTCCAGCATGGACGAAGGTTGGACCCGGTATGTTTTCGATGATTTCGGCGTACCTTATACCTCGCTGCGCAACAAAGATTTTAAAGGCAAAGGGAAGCAGAAAGTTGATTTAAAGAAGCGTTTCGATGTTATCGTATTTGCCGATGAGCGGGTCGAGATTATCAAGTCCGGCAGTCCTGATCCTAAATCCCGTTATGCCAGGTGGTTTACTCCCCTGCCGCCGCCTTATTCCGGCGGGATCGGCAAAGCCGGCGTGGAAGCTTTGAAAGATTTCGTTGCCAAAGGCGGTATCCTGGTGACCATGAACAGCGCCTCCGATTTAGTGATAAAAGATTTCAAAGCGCCGGTCAGCAGCGCTTTAGAGCGTGTCGGCAGGGACAAGTTTTTCTGTCCCACTTCGCTTTTGAAAGTCAAGGTGAACAACATGACGCCTATCGGATACGGCATGCCCCCGGAAGCGGCGGTGATGTTTTCCAGGAGTCCTGTTTTCAGGACCCGGGTGCCTCGCGGCGAATGGAACCGAACTGTAGTGGCCTCTTATCCGAAGAAAGATATTTTGATGAGCGGCTGGCTTTTAGGAGAAGGTATGATTGCCCGCCGTCCCGCATTAGTGGACATCGAGCACAAAAAAGGTCATATAATAATGATCGGATTCCGCTGCCAGCACCGCGCTCAATCACACGGAACTTTTAAGTTCTTATTCAACGCCCTGCTCTACCCTGCGGCGCAGGGAGCCTATTAGGGGCTGCCGGTCGAGACACAGGATAGCCGATAGTCTCCACTATTGCCGATACAGCTATCACAGCCAATCGTTTTTAGGCCCCGGAACGCGGCGCAGGGAACCTATTAGGGGTGCGGCGCACCCACCCTATAAAAGCTGTTATCATCGCTTTTCTTGAATCATTGATAATTGTTCATTGAACATCGATCATTGAAAAGGCTTCTCCAGCCCATGAGGGGTGCTTTTCAGGGTAGAAAAGCGTATCGCTTAATAAAAGTTTTGTGGGGGTGCAGGGGGTGGTTTTTCAAAAGAACCCCCTGCCCGCCGGAGGCAAAAAAAAAGGCTGCCCTTCATACGAAGGACAGCCTTTTTTATTTGTTCAATTAAGTTATCTTCTTAATTAGAGTCCGATGATCTGCCATTGTTTGTCGGTATTTCCGTTCCAGGTGTAGTGATAGACGTAGCTGGTGGTGCCGGTGTCGAGTGAGTAGCCGCGGGCGCGGTTGATGATCCGGTAATAGCCGGTGCCTAAGTCGGTAATGGTCCATTGTTTGTCGGTGCCGCCGTTGGGGGTGTAGAGGTAGACATAGTTGCCGGTGTTGCCGACGTCTAAGTCATAACCGGTCTGTTTGTTGTTGATCCGGGTATAGCCGCCGGCATCGATTAATTCCCAGTGTTTGTCGTCGGTGCCGGTGTAGGTGAAGTGATAGCAATAGCTGGTGCCGTTGTAGTCTAAGTCGAAACCGCTGGCGCGGTTTACGATCCGGTAGTAGGTGGAACCGCCGCCGCCACCGCCGGTGGGGAAGGTGACGTTCAGGGTGTAGGTGCTGAGGGAGCCGTTGTAACCGATAACTTTGACATAATATGTGCCGGTGGCTGTGGCGCTGTAATTACCGGTTTCCGGGTTATTGGTGGTATAACCGCGGGCCAGGTAGTTTACGGTGTCGGATGAGTGGTAGAGATACCAGTCGAGGTCTTCGCCGCTTTCGTGGGAAACGCTGACGGTGATGGTGCCGGTTTCGGCAATGCTGAATGTGAACCAGTCTTGGTCAGAGCTGGTGTCGATTTCCGCATCGGCGTAATTCTCGCCGGAAGTAATGGGACCATATGCAGCGGATGCGCTGTCATTGTCTTCATAGGGGTCTTCGGTGCCGCCACCGCCGCCGCCGGAAGGCACGGCGTAACACGAGGCATAACCGATCTGGTTGCAGCCATAGGTGATGCGGATGTAGCCGCTTTCGCCCCAGCCGGTGCCCCAGGAATTCTTTACGATCCAGCAGCCATTGCCGTCATCCCAACCTACAATACTCACCGCGTGGTTTACATTACCGCTCTGGCAGTAATTGAAGACACCGCCGGAGTAGCTCTGTAACGAGGAAGTGGCATATACAGCCGCGGCAACCGGGCCGTAATCATAGATGGCCTGTTTGATGGCCGCAGAGGTGGGTACGCCGCTGGAAGTGCCGACATAAGTCCAACTGGTCATGGGATAGTACTTGGTGCAGCCGGTCTGGCAAGTTTGTTCATAACCCACATAAGGATAGCAGCTTTCCATGGGAACGCCGTTATACATGTCGCCGAAGGCCCACCAACCGCCGTCGCAGCCGTAGCCGCTGGTGTTACAATCCAGCAGGAACTGTTCGGATAAATCTTCCAATGAGCCGCCGTTTACGGCAATAGCGCCTTCATAACTGGCGATGGTGCCGAAAGCCCAGCAGGACCCGCAGGAACCCTGGTTTTTAACCGGGGTAATTTTGCCCGTGTCACGCCAGTCGAAGCTGGAGGGCACTGCCCTGGTGGCATTTTCTATGCCGTCGAAGTTGCCTTTGTCGCGCCAGTCATTGGGTTCTACTAAACCGCAAATATCGTTTAAAGATTTGCCGGTGACGCTGGTTTTACCTACGGTGAAGGTATAACCGTTCGCTTTCAGTTTTTCGTTGATCCTCTTAAATTTCGCATCTAATTTTTTGCCTGCTTGCAGGACCAATGCGAAAGTTAAGATTACAACCACACTTACTACAAGGATGAATCCTTTGTTTCTGAATTTTTTCATGTTATTAACGCCTCCTAAAAGTTAATTTTTGTTTTTTTAATTTTTTTGAATCTCTTCCATCACTATGCCGACTGACATTACTTTTGTTATTCCTAAGAAACCCGGTTAAGCTGTGCATTGTTTTATTCCTTCACAAGGTTAGGCGGTTTAAAATAGGCCCGCCTAATTTTACCTTTAAGATACTATTATAATATAGAAAAGTCTCATGTAAATAGGTCTAAAGTTCTAAATTTGGTTGTATGTTATTTTTAAAAAATACAACTTTAGTTGTATTTTTGCTCGCAAAGGTCGGTTTTTTTACCAATATTTTGTGAAAATTTGCTAAAAAAACAAAGCCCGCGGCGCGGGCACCCTAAAAGCCGCTCCGCCCAGGCATCTCATAGGGTGGGTGCGCTGCACCCTCGAGAAATTTCGCTTAAATTTCTACTTCCCTGGGATCGCCGGTTGAAGAAACCACTCTCCATTCCTGCTCTTCGGCATCGAAACCCGCATCCGGCCCGGTTATTTTGTCTATCGACAGTTTGAAATATTTGCCGTTGCCCAACGCCGCGGCGCTGCCGTCGCAGAGCAGGATTTCGCCGCTGCCTTCGAAAATACGGCCGGCGTCTTTCGTAACCCGGGCGATCACGCGGATTTCTTCGTTTAAAGGAATAGGTTTCTTGAAACGGATAGTAAACTCAGCCGTTACTCCCCATATCTCTTCCGGGTATTTGACCATGATTGCCCGGCCGATAGTTTCGTCCAGGATAGCCGCGGCCATTCCGCCGTGCAAGCGTCCGGGGTAGCCCTGGTGTTCTTCGTCCGGTGTAAAAACCGCCAGTAGTTCATCATTTTCCAGCTCATAGAAAGAACTTTTTAAACCTGATGAATTCTTTAATCCGCATACCAAACACATCTTGCTGTTGGGTTGTTTTTTCTTGATTCGATAACGCATTATATCTCCCTGCTGCCCGTAATAATCTATCGGTTTACCGGATGACCTCTTATTCTACGATCTGTACGCCTACCTGCCTGAGAAATGCCAGCATTTTCTTTTTACGCGATTTCCCCTTAAAATCGATCTCGTCGATACCGGGCCAAATAAACTTCATTCCCCAGAATGTGGGCGATACCTGCTGCATGGAACCGAGATCGAGCTTCTTTACCAGTGTCGCTTTGGACACTGCTTTTTTGCTTTTTTCGTCTAATTCTTGAACTTCGGAATCATCCATGTGCTCCAATTTCATCCCGGCGGCTTTCTTCTTGTCGATGAGGCCGCCGATGAGGGCGCCGATAACCCCACCGATAAATGCGCCCGATTGGGCGGCGTCGCTTATGGGGCGAAGAAAAAAAGCGGACCTGCTTGTTAACAAGATTAAACCGTTTCCGCTCTTGCCGTCGATTTTTAATAATCCATTTACGAGTATGTGCATTTTGCCTCCTAAAAGATACTATATCGAAAAGTTAATCGATTGTCAATGTTTAAAAGCGCTTCCCTACCGGGGGCAGCGGGTGAGCGCTTTTGATTTTAAATAAATAAAAGTTTGGCCTCCCCGGCAGGGGCCGCCGGAGGCATTTATTGGCCTGACCCCTTTTTTTTTCCATATTCTTTAATTCCTCCACAATGAAGTGTAATTAGCCTGGGATGAAATAGAGTAGATGCGTTTGAATGTTGCAATGATAGGGAAAAAATTGGGGTTGTAATCCGCCTGCCCCCTTTTCGACCCCTTTGTCCCGTTTATGTCCCGTTTATGTCTCGTTTGTCCCGTTTATGTCCTGTTTAAAACTTGCTAAAATATAAAAAACACCTCTTCCTGCTATCCCTTTTTGCTCCAATATTCCTTTTTTGACAAGAGCAGCTAATTCCCTGCTTGACGTTTTTTTCGTGATACTCAAATAGTTTTGTAACTCTTTATTCGTAATCTTACCGTTCTCTTTTACATACATAACAGCCTTAATCTGCCTCTGGCTCAAACCCAATTTTTCCAGCTTCTCTTCGGAATAAATGTCTTTATAAAAATAGACGCTGAATCCCCCAAACTCCTCTTTAAATTCAGGCTCCGGTAAACCATGCAATTCGGCAGCTTCGAGTATTCTTCCAATCCCGGAACCGTATTCTTCTATAAAACCGGCCAGGTAAAAGACATGAACAATCAAAGGATTCCTGGCTATAGATGGATGCGGCTGTTTTAACTGCTCCAGGTCGATTCCTTCCGGCAGTTTGCCGGTATTGAAAAACCAGGTGCGATCATCAAATATCTTAATTTGCACCTGGACATTATACTTGAAGTAATCCCTGTGAATTAAAGCGTTATATAGAGTTTCCCGCAAAGCATCGAGCGGATAATCCCAGATGTTTTTCCTAACGAAGCCATCACCCGGTATTTCATATTTAACGTCGATGCAATTTTTTATCGCTTCTTCAGCTTCCAGCGCCTGGGTAAAAAGATTTCCCTCTATTAAACGGTCATTGACAATCGTTGTTTCATTTTTTAACCTTCCCACTCTCACCTTTGCATTGGTGAAATATTTCTGGGGTTCCTTGCCAAATAACATTATAGCAGCGTTGGTTAATTTTCCATCGACTATCAACTTTAGTTTCTTGAGTATCGACTCTATTCCCTCTTTTTCATCCGCAGCCCTTAGTCTATCGGTTTTAGCCGCCATCCTGAGAAATTTCCTGACAGAATCTTCATCTATCTCGTCTGTTTTAAAATTCCCGGTAATACCATCCCAATTCGCACCGCTGGTGAAGTGCGTCCCGATAGTTCTCGGACAACCTGTTGCATTAACACATTTTCCTATATTCTTGCCTGTCCCCTTTTTTAACCATATCGAAAAGTTAATCGATTGTCAATGTTCAAAAGCGCTTCCCTACCGGGGGCAGCGGGTGAGCGCTTTTGATTTTAAATAAATAAAAGTTTTGTTCAAACTTTTTTGAAGGTGCGGTATGCCGCTGGCCCCCAACGACAATTCAATGGGGGAGGCCTCCCCGGCAGGGGCCGCCGGAGGCATTTATTGGAATGTCAAAAAAAACTGTTTTTTTTGCAAGATTTTAGCATACCGGTTGTTAACATATTTGCGGGATAAATCCGTACTCATTGAATGCGGGCCTCGTCCGTTAAAGGAGCAAAATAAAACATGAAGAAAATTTTACCTCTTACTTTATTCCTTTTGACTATCGGAAGCGTTCTTTACCCCGCCGCCGTCCATTTGCAGGCGGTAAAAATAAACACAGGGCCCAAAATAGACGGGCTGCTGAACGATGCGGTCTGGCAAGAAGCCCTGCCTTTTTCTAATTTCAAAATGATCGATCCCGATGTGGGCCAAAAACCCAGCGAAAAAACAGAACTGCGCGTCCTTTACGATGAGAAAAATCTCTATATCGGCGTTTTTTGTTTCACCTCGGACCCGGCACAAATCACCGTCACCAACCTGAAACACGACCAGGGCGAAAGAGAACGGGGCAACGACTTAGTGCGGGTGCTGCTGGACCCTTTTCAGGATAAACGGAACGCTTATGTTTTTTTTGTCACCGCGGGGGGCGCGCGCACCGACGGCCTGGCCTCGGGAGAACACATGAGCACCAACTGGGACGGCATCTGGAACGCCAAAAGCAAAAAAGGAAAAAAAGGCTGGTCAACGGAAATTAAAATCCCCTTTAAAACGATAAATTTTAAACCGGGCTTAAGAGCCTGGGGATTCAATGTGGAAAGATATATCCCCAAAAAAATGGAAACCATCCGCCTCTCCGGCATCAGCCGGGACAGTTTTTTCTACAACCCGGCGGAGGCCGCCCTTTTAGAAGGCATCCGCGATGTAAAGCAGGGCAATGGACTCACCTTTAAACCCTATACGTCAGCCGGTACGACCCGGGATTTCGAGGCGGGCACAGAGCGGGAATGGCCGCTGGAAACCGGTTTCGACCTTTATAAAAACTTCACCCCCAATTTAGTGGGCGTTATTACTTATAATACCGATTTCGCCGAAACCGAAGTGGATGAGCGGCGCATTAATCTTACCCGTTTTCCCCTCTATTACCCGGAAAAAAGGGCCTTCTTTTTAGAAGGTTCCGAAATATTCAGTTTCGGCAGCGGCCTGCACCGTTCGTTTATCCCCTTTTTTAGCCGTAATATCGGCCTCTATGACGAAGAGCAAATCCCTGTGCACTACGGGGCCAAGGTCTTCGGCAAGATAGGAAACACCAATATCGCCCTGCTGGATGTGAAAACTAGGCCCTTCGAAGAATTAGGCGGACAGAATTTTTTCGCCGGACGTTTGTCGCAGAATCTTTTCGCGGAAAGCAAAGCGGGGATAATCTTTACCGGCGGCGACCCTTCGGGCGCAGGCGCTAACCATTTAGTGGGCGCTGATTTCACCTATCAAACTTCGCGGTTTCTTAAGAAACGGAATTTTTCCGTAGGCGGTTGGTGGGTGTATAATTGGAACACCATAGAAACAGGCAAACACTACGGTTATGGGTGCCGCATCGACTATCCCAACGACCTGATCGACACTGCGGTATCCTACCGCTATTTCGGGGACGCTTTAGAACCGGGTTTGGCTTACCTGCCCCGAAATGGAGTGCATTCCCTGGCGTATATGTTCCAATATAAGCCGCGGCCCCAAAAAGGCTTGATGGGCAAATTGATCCGGCAGCACCGTTTTGAACTTTTCGCTTTTTTCCATTGGGACCTGTCGGGCAGCCTGGAATCCATGAAAATTTTCACCGCCCCGATCAATTTCCGCACCGAAAGCGGTGACCATTTCGAGTTCAATATTATCCCGGAAAAGGATGTGCTGATAGAGGAGTTCGAGCTTTCGGACGACTTTGTTCTACCTGTAGGCTCTTATGAATTTACGCGGTATGGCATACAGTTTCATTCGGCCTCCCACCGCGCTCTTTCGCTGAACTGCAAATATACTTTCGGTAACTATTATAGTGGCAAATTAAATGAACTCCAGGCCGGCGTCTCCTTTAAATACAGGGGAAATATCAATGTCGGTTTAGCCGGCGTTTTTATCCGCGGCGACTTTCCCCAGGGCGAATTTAACAAGAACCTTTTCCGGGTCAAAACGGACTTCTTTTTGAACAGCGATTTGGGTTTGATGAGCTATATCCAATACGACGATGTCAGCAGGGAATTTGGCGCCAATATCCGTCTCCGCTGGCGTATTTCGCCGGGGAATACCCTTTACTTAGTATACAGCCGGGGCTGGGAGAGAACCTGGGACCCGCAGAGCCGTTTTACTCCCCTTTACGATCGCGGCGTTTTTAAAATCCAGTTAACCTGGAGACCGTAGACAGCTTTCGGCCTTCAGCATTCAGCATTGGGCCTTCAGCCTGCAAGTTCAGCCGGGCAAAAAAAATAAAAAAAATCGTTGAACTTGAAATTTTTTCATTTTTACATTACAATAGTACCGGCATGCAAAAACGCCGGTTCTTTCCGGGATATTCACTGTTGGGTCAGACAACTTTAACCGGGCTGATTTGCAGGTGAACAGGTAGGTTTTACCCGGAATTTGAAAAATGTGTAACAAAAATTTAATGCCGCTAAAAGACCCGCTGCTCAGCCCTTTTAGAGAGCCGATTTTTCCCCCGATAAAAAAATCACAAATTTCCCCCCTGGCGGCAGGATATGGTCAAACAAAAGCAGCAAGTGGTGGAGAAGCAGCAAAAAACCATCGCGGAACTGCAAAAAAGGATTTCCGAGTTTGAAAAAAAATAAAATTTTAAAATTCCATAAGGAGGTAAAACGTGGAAGGTAAAAAAAGATTTTTTGCAGCAATCGCTGCAGTATTTTTTGTTTTCGGTTTTGTAGTGACAGCAGCAGCAGCGGATAAAACCCGCACTGCCGATGTAAGCATCGGGTCGTTCGGTATTAACTGGCAGCCCAGGGTAAGCTATGAAAAGATCACCCTTACAGTTGCCTGCCCCGATGGACAGGTTTTTCAAAAAGCTTTTAATAACGGTACGCTGCCTTATTTTGCGCTTTCCGACATCGGCGAGAAATCCCCCAACGGCTCTTATACCTATGAACTGCGGGTAACCCCGTATCTGAAGAAGAAAACGGCCCGTATCGGGGCTGAAACGTTCCCCGGCAGCAAAGCGCCTGCGCACATGAACATTTTAACCCAATCCGGGTACTTTACGGTTAAGGGCGGCAGTATCGTCACCCGCGCCGGCGCGGAAGAGGAACCTGAAAAACCCCAGGATATCGTTCACCTCGACGATGTGATCATCGACGGCAGCCTGTGTGTGGGTAATGATTGTTACAGTGGACTGGCCTTCGGTTTCGACACCATCGTTTTGATGGAGAACAACCTGCGCATATTTTTCGACGACACCAGCACTATCCAGAATTATCCCCGCAACGACTGGCGCATCATCTGCAACGACAGCACCGACGGCGGCGGTAATTATTTTGCCGTGCAGGATGCCACGGAAGTATCGAATATCTTTGTACTGGAAGCCGGAGCGCCCGATAATTCCCTTTACGTGGACAGCCACGGCGACGTGGGCATCAACACCTCGACCCCCTATTATGAGCTGCACATCGTAGATGGGGACTCGCCCTGCGTACGTTTAGACCAGGACGGCTCCTATGGTTGGGAACCCCAGAAGTGGGACCTGTGCGGCAATGAAAGCAACTTCTTCATTCGCGACGCCACCCATGCCTCCAAGCTGCCTTTCAGGATAGAACCCGATGCTCCCACCAACAGTATTTTCATTAAGGCCACCACTGGAAACGTGGGGATAGGCACCGGCTCACCGGTTTATTCTATGGAATTGGAAAGAACCGGTTCAGATACCATTTTTGCCATCGAGCGCACCGACGGCGCAACCGGGAAAATCGCTGCCGGCACCAACGGGGTACAAATCGGTTCCATCTCCACTCACAAAGTCCATTTTGTGGTAAGTGGAGGCACCAAAGTGTTGACCGTGGATATCGATGGCGATGTGGGCATCGGCCAGACGGCTCCTTCTTACCTGCTGCATTTAAACGGTGGGGCGTACTGTGACGGCGGCGCCTGGGTGTCCGGTTCCAGTAGGGAATATAAGGAAAACATCGCCGGTCTAACCTTGACCGAAGCTATAGAAACGTTGAACCAACTTGAACCGGTCAAGTTTAATTATAAGCGGAATGCGGATGAAGATTACATCGGTTTTATTGCCGAGGATGTTCCTGAGTTGGTAGCCACCAAAGATCGTAATGGGATGAGTTCCATGGACGTGGTGGCAGTCCTGACCAAAGTATTGCAGCAGCAGCAGAAGAGCGTACAGGAGCAGCAGGAGACCATCTCGGAACTTAAAAGAAGAATTTCCCAGCTTGAGAAAAAATAGTTACTAAATAATTAACAGCTTGCGGTGCAGGAAGCTTACGGGTTTCCCGCACCCTGCCTCCGGCGGCCCTCCGGGGGGTCGCTTTTAAAAAAGCTCCGCAAAACTTCTTATTATTTAAAATCAAAAGAGTCACCTGCCGCGAAGCGGCTTATAGGCTGGGTGCGCCGTTCCCCCTGCGGCGAAGCAGCTTAATGGCTCCCCACGCTGTGGGGCCGGGGAAGGGTGCTTCTCGCTTTTAAATAAACAAAAGTTTTGTTCAAACTTTTTTGAAGGTTCGGTATGCCGAGGCCCCCAACCTCAATTTAATGGGGGCGGCCCCCGGCAGGGCCGCCGGAGGCTTTTTCCCCCAGGAGGGGCGAAAAAAAATTATTTTTTTTGAAATTTCCAGCTTTTTGATGTAAAATAGTACATGCCGTTTCATGGCGGTACTAACCAAAATATTTTACGTAATTCAAGCTGCCGCCGTTAAGTGGTTTTTTTCAAGTTTAGTCTTGAAAAAAAGTTATTGCATTGCTTTTAAATTTGAAAAAAATTCTTCGGTTGGAGAATAAAATATAAGGAGGTAAGATTCATGATTGGGAAAAAGAGTCTTATAGCATTAGCAGCGTTATTTTTTGCGCTATGTTTTACCGTTACGGCAGCCGGTTATAACAAGGTTGCCGATGTAAGCGTGGGTTCCTTCGGTATCCACTGGCAGCCCAAAGTAGGCTTCGAGAAAATAGTTTTGACCGTCTCATGTCCCGACGGTTCGGTTTTCTCAAAAACTTTTTCCGGCGGCGGCGCACCCTATCTCGGCCTATCCGACAACAAGGGGAATTTCGGCGATGGCCTTTATACTTACGAACTGCGGGTCAGCCCTTACACTGTGAAGAAGACCCGGAAAGCCGGGGACAGGTCGCTGCCTCAAAAAACCATGCTTCAGTCCGGTTTTTTTACGGTTAAAGGCGGCAGTATCGTCACCACCGGCGGCGGTGAAGACGGTTTAGATCCTACCAACGATATACTCCACTACGATGACGTCATTATCACCGGCAGCCTGTGCGTAGGTTTCGACTGCGCCAACGGGGAATCTTTCGGTTTCGATACCATTATTCTAAAAGAACACAACCTGCGTATTTATTTCAACGACACCAGCTATACAGCTTCTTATCCCACCAACAACTGGCGTATTACCATAAACGATTCTACCAATGGCGGCGCTTCCTATTTTTCTGTCGATGATGTGGATGACGGCACCTCGATATTTAAGATCGAAGCCGGAGCTCCCAGCAACTCTCTTTATGTAGAAGACTATGGCCGGATCGGTTTAGGAACTTCTACACCGGTGGTGGAACTGCATATCAAAGACAGCGACACACCGACTGTGCGCTTAGAGCAGGACAGCTCGGGCGGATGGACCGCCCAAACCTGGGATGTAGCCGGTAACGAATCCAATTTCTTTATCAGGGATGCCACCAACGGGTCCAAGCTGCCTTTCAGGATCCAACCCAGCACTCCTTCCAGCACATTGTGCCTCAAATCGGACGGCAAAATAGGTATCGGCACCTGGTCGCCGGCATATGCCCTTGAATTAGAGACCACAGGGTCAGACGCCATTTTCGCTATCGACCGAACTGACGGCGCAACCGGAAAAGTCGCCGCAGGTACTAATGGAGTACAAATAGGATCTATCTCCAACGACAAAGTACATTTTGTAGTAAATAACGGCACCAAAGTGTTGACTGTGGACACCGACAGCCAGGTGGGTATCGGCCAGACGGCCCCTTCTTACCTGCTGCACTTAGGCGGCGGCGCTTATTCCGACGGCAGCGACTGGTACCCCTCATGCAGCAGGGAACTCAAAGAAAACATCGAGAACCTCACCCTTGAAGAAGCGATAGCAGCGGTAAAAGATCTCAACCCGGTAAAGTACAATTATAAAAAGAACAAAGAAGAAGCGAGAGTGGGTTTCATCGCTGAAGATGTGCCGGAACTGGTAGCCATAAACAGCAGGAAAAACCTGAGCACTATGGACATCCTGGCTGTTTTGACCAGGGTTGTTAAAGCACAGCAGGAGACCATAGAGAAACTCAACCGGCGGCTTGCCGAGGTTGAAAACAAATAACTATCCGGAAAATATAACCCTTAATTAACAGAGGCGCTTTTTCCAGGCTCCTTAGGGTGGGGGAGCCGACCCCCGCCCAGGCCCCTCATAGGGTGCGGACGCCGGCCGCTTTGCAAAAACAAACTTTCCGGTCAACCCGGTCAGAGATTTGATTCCTCAGCCCCTTATAGGTTCCCCGTGCCACGGGGCCGCACCCCCGGGGAATTTTTACTTTTTATTTTGATTTTTTGGAGCCGGTGTTCAAGCCTACGATACTAACCACATTACCATAACGCATCATGGCCATGCCATTCTGCCTCAAAATAAGGTCTAAAGCCTGATCCCAGGGCACTTGCTTCAATGAACAGGTAACCCTGCCGTTCACATCAGGGTCGATAACGATATTAAACTTGTAGTTCCGGGCAAAAATAAGAAGCACATTCTTCAAATCCGCATCCTTAAAATAAAAATCTCCCGGTTTCCCGGTGTATTTTTTTGCAGCTCCCCGGATACTCCTGCCTGCTTGTGTTTTTACCGGCTCTTTTTTTTCGGTCTTCTCCTGCTTTTCCTGTTTCTCTTGTTTTCCCCGGCAGCCGGGGCTTCCGGCAGCTTGCTCTGCGGCGGGCAAACTTACCCACAGCAGCAGTGCCGTTATCGCGCAGCACATCGCTATTACTCTTTTTTTTCTCATTTTATGCCATTACATGGCGGTAATGAGCAACATGTTATTCACTTTTCAGGTTACCGCCGCCAGGTGGTTTTTTTTCAAGCTTAGCCTTGAAGAAACATTATATATTACCGGGTAATAAAATTCAATAGCGGGCCATTACAAAAAAACCGCTTTTCCCGGCTGCGGAAGGAGGAAACATTCACTCCTAAATTGTTTTTTTTTGGCTTCTTGCCTTGAATTTTTCTCCTGTTTGTGCTATATACTAACTTAGAATTTAATAAGAAAACCCTTGAATACAGGGAAAAAAACATTCATGGCTGTAAATACTGGAAGAATATCTTCTGGCCGCAAAAAACCTATGGGCGGGAGCTTACTCAACCCGGAAATTTCCGGTTTCTTCATTGTAAAACAGCGGCATTAATGAGAATTTGTCTATGGTAAGAACACAATTAAAAAAATATTTGAGTTTAAAAGGTTTCTGGGGATTTTTAAAAGGCCTTTACGAAAATCGCAAGATAATCTACCAGTTGGTCGAAAAAGACATGCAAAATCAATATTTGGGCTCTTTTTTAGGGGTAACCTGGTCTTTTATCCAGCCCACAATCTTTATACTGGTACTCTGGTTTGTTTTTTCCACCGGTCTCAGGGGTGCCCGAACAGCAGGTGAGGTACCTTTTGTCCTCTACTTAGTGGCGGGAATAATCATATGGAATTTTTTTTCCGCCTGCCTGCCGGCCGGAGCATCATCTATAAAACAAAACAGTTACCTGGTAAACAAGATGGTATTCCGGGTGAGTATGCTGCCTGTAGTGAAGATTTTATCTTCCTTAGTCGTCCATACATTTTTCCTGGTAGTAGTAATGATCTTATACTTTGCCCACGGGTATTTTATCGATCTTTATTACCTGCAAATTTTGTACTACATTTTTGCCACCATGGTTTTTACCCTGGGGGTCTCATGGATTACCTCTTCGGTGGCGTTGTTCTTCCCCGATTTATTCCAGATTATTCAATTAGTAGTGCGCATTGGATTCTGGTTTACCCCCATCATCTGGCCCATCGAAAGGGTGCCGGAGAAGTACCAGGTCTTTGTCAAGGCTAACCCGGCTTACTACTTAGTAATGGGTTACCGGGACAGCCTGATTTATAAGGTTTGGTTCTGGGAACACCCGGCGTTAACTACCTATTTCTGGCTGCTCACCCTAATTGTATTTGCCCTGGGCAGCATCGTTTTCAGGCGGCTGAAACCCCATTTCGCCGACGTATTATAATTTCCGAACATGACAAACATCGCAATAAAAATTGAAAATCTTTCCAAAGTATACAGGCTCTACGACAAAAATATCGACCGTCTAAAAGAGGCGATTCATCCCTTCAAGAAAAAATACCACCATCCCTTTTACGCTTTGAAAAAATTGAACATTACGGTTAAAAAAGGAGAAATCCTGGGTATTATCGGACGTAACGGCTCCGGGAAATCGACGCTGGCAAAAATTGTCAGCGGAGTGCTGATGCAGTCTACCGGGAACTGCGCTGTCAATGGTAGAGTTTCCCCACTTTTAGGCGTGGCGGGAGGTTTTAACCCCGAATTAACGGGAGTAGAGAATATCTACTTGAATGGCATGATAAAGGGCTTTTCCCGCAAAGAGATGGATGCCATGTTAGATGACATCATCTCATTTGCCGACATCGGGGAATTCATTTACCAGCCGGTAAAAACCTACTCCAGCGGTATGAACGCCCGCTTAGGGTTTGCCGTGGCCATCAATATCAACCCGAAGATTTTGATTTTAGACGAAGTGCTTTCCGTGGGTGATGAACTATTTAAAAGAAAGTGTTTTGCCAAGATGGAGGAGCTTTTCGATTCCGGTTGTACTGTATTATTTGTGTCTCACAGCATGAGTTCCGTGAATGAAATCTGTTCGAGAGCTATCCTTATCGATAAGGGGGAATTAATTTTAGAAGGTCCTCCGAAATCGGTTACCCTGCACTATCAGAAATTATTATATGCAAAAGAGGAGAAAAAAGATAAAATCAGGAATGAGATCATTCAACTGAATAACAATGAGGAGAAGAAAAAAAAGTTTGCTTCGACTGTAGAAGAAATCGAAGAGAAACCCGCCGCAAAAGAGACGGAAGAGGTGGAAAAGCAGGAAGCATATTATATCCCCGAATTTATACCCCAAAGTACTGTTATACATAAAAATTATGATGTCGATATATACGATGTACAGATCAAAACCCTGGATGGGGGAAAAGTGAATGTGCTGGTAACGAATGAAGAGTATGTCTATTCTTACAAAATCCGTTTCGATATGGATATTGAAAATGTTAACTTCGGCATGGGTATTAGAAGTGAAAAAGGATTTGTTTTAAGTTGGATGAAGTATCCTGGAACAAACCGGTATTTAGAAGACAAAATCACTAAAAAGTCTAATTATTTAGTAGAATGGTATTTTACATGTTCATTTCTCCCGGGAAATTATTACGTTTCCGCCGGCTTGAGATCCCTAAAGGATGGCGAAATCGTGTTTTTGAATAAAATTGATGATGCTTTAGTCTTCAAGGTCCAGGAAGACAAGAAAAGACAAAAAGGTGGAATTGTCGATTGTAAGCAATATGTAAATATCAAAGAACTTGACCGGGAATAATCGTTTTGTAAATTTTCCCAGGATCATTAAACAAAATGAAAAAAAATCCTTTTGAAAAGAAATTTATTTTTATAACAGGTACTCCAAGATCAGGCTCCTCGATGCTTACAAAAGTAATCGACGCTCACCCTGATATCGCAATGTTGATGGAAAATAATTTTGGAAACCGGCGCCGGCATTGGGAAAAAAATGAAGCCTGGAACTCTCCCGAAAACCTAATAAAGGAAGTTGAAATTTTATACTCCCGTTTAAAAGAGCCCATCATAGGAAATAAAGTATGCACACCCGATGTTTGGTGCGCGGACGATATTAATATGTTTTGCCGATTATTTAAGAATTTCAAAATTTTATTTATAGTCAGGGACCCGGGAGCAGTCGCCCTATCCCGTCAAACAAGAGAAGTAGGGAAGCAGGATTATTCACTCGTTTATAATGAAAAAGCTAAGGAAAATATTTTATTGAACTTTAAAAGTCAATTTCACACATATATATCTTCCTGGCGGCAAAGTATCGAGACTTACTGGAAATTGACAGACGTATTTGGAGATAAGGTAAAAATTGTTTATTACGAAGATTTTTGTGACCGGTTTGAAGAGCAGGCAAAAAAAATTTTTAATTTTTTAGATATAAAATTTTCCGGCAGGGTATTAAATTGGTATAAATATCCTCATTATGATGGCGGAGGTAATATGGTCAGGGATTTAAAGTATAAAGATGCCCCGGTTTTTGCCCGCAGCAAATACGAAAATCATCCAAAGGATTTGTCGGAAGTGTTGAAAACAGTAGAATGGCAATTTCATCTCTGGGAAAACAGGAAATTGTAAAGCATTAGGATTTGGACTAAAAAAAGAAATTTATATTTTATAAGAAAAGTGAAAAAATGGATCATCCGGATAAAATAAGGTTTGAACACGATTTTACAGATCGGCAATTTGTGAAATATTTGTTGGATTCTATCCTGGAATATAAGAAAAACAACATGAAGATTTTGTTTTCGGAAAATAACCCGATAACCGGGGAAGTCGTTAAAACACTGGATGAGACATATAAGCTGCAGTGTGAATACTACATTATAGATAACTCTTCATCTCCCGTCTCTTTAACCGGTAATGTTGTTTTTTATAATTCCTTGATCGACTTTGAAAAGGAACGGGAAGCTCTCGATGTGATAGTTTGTGTGAGCGCCGATAGTAAAAAAGTGCATGCTTTTTTTTATGAAACCCAGGGGAATCCGAAGTTATTTAAAACTCCTTTTATATATAAGATAAGAGGAAGCGAGACCTATCCCCTGCTTAATGAGCAGGACCTGTGGAAAGAGTTCGGTATTGCGGACACTCATGTATTCATAACCAGCCAGTTTGATAACGGGTTATTTGAAAGTATTTACAGGTATTCTTTAACAAAGGTGAGAAGAAAATGCCAGGTTAGAGACGCCTATGACTTGTTTTCATGCCTGGAACAGTGCGATTCGGTGAGTGGCGATATTATCGAGTTCGGTACTTTCGAGGGACATTCCGGGCTTTTGATAGCAGAGTACATCAAAAGGCGGAATTTAAATAAAAGGCTCTTTCTCTGCGATACCTTCGACAAATTCCCCGGAGTAGATTGTGGAATAGATAGATGGTGGAGTAATCTCGACATTAAAAACTTTGATTTTACCCACGTCAAAGCGATTTTTGAACCTTATGAATTTGTAAAATTGGTGAAAGGAGAATTTGAAAAAACGATTCATCATATTCCCAGCGATAGGTTTTCCTTTGCTTTTGTCGATTGCGATAGTTATGAGGCTACTCGGTTCGCAGCGGATTATGTCTATCCAAAACTGTCTACCGGAGGTTGTATGGTTTTCGAGGATTATGGCCATCACAATTTGGTAGGAGCGCGCCGGGCAGTCGATGAATTTATCGCTGGGAAAGGCAATAAAATATTTTCATTTTTTTCTTTTTTCAGCGGGCTTAAAATAGTCGTAAAACTTGCATGAAAAGGAGATTTGTTTAATGTTAGAATGGCCGAGATATAGTGTTTATAAAACGCCGGAATATTTGGAATTACGTAAGAAAATAAGAAACCCGGGTCCCGGCAGGCCCAAGGCATGGGCTTACCCATGGTGTATCCTGAACGGTCAACTCCATGAGCATTTATTTTCCCTGGATTTCGGCTGCGGCTCAAAGTCCAATTTTACCTATTATATAAGTGAAATCACCAAAAGTATGACCATTGGAGCGGACTTAAGCCGCCTCCAGGAAGATTCCGGCAGTGTCCGTTTTGTGCAAAACCGCATCGACCGGCTGGAATTTCCAGACGATTTTTTCGATCGTATTTTTTCTATATCGGTGCTGGAGCATGTGCCGCTTAACAAAAGGGCAGAGGTATTAACTGAGATTTTCCGGGTGCTGCGCCCCGGCGGGCTGGCTGTTTTCACTATCGACTGGATTTTCGGGATGAATGACCGGCTGCTGGAACAGTTAATCGCCAGCAGAGACTTAGGACGCATCGGTTCGAATATATTCGGTAATTATGATTTTTCCAGGCTAATATCCGATTATGAACACCTAATTTCCCCACTTCTGCCCATCAACGAAAAATATCTCCCCGGTTCGGCGGCATTCGATGAAGAACGAATTCTTGCCGATGAAGACATGCTGGTGAGTGAATCGGACAATGTGACCGATGTGGAACTTTTCAAGTATACCACGGTTGGGCTGATCCTTAAGAAACAAGGAAAAGCGGACTGCGTCCGCACCCTATGAGAGGCGCGGGAATTCAAAACTCGACCAGGTTGACCGAAAGTTTTTTTTGCATCCTTTCACGTAATATTAATACAAAAGGGCCCCGGGACAAAGATCACGAAAAAATAATGTGACCGCACATGATAAAAAGCAGAGTAAAAACATGGAAAAAACCGATTTTTTAACGATATTTGCCGGTTTTGAGAATTTGCCTGTGGTGGAGCAAACGCTGCCCGCGGTGATCGAGGAAACGCGGCAAAATGACGCAAGACTGATCGTTCATGATTCCAGTGTAAAAGAAAGGGATAAAAAATGGGAATACCTAAAGGAATTAAATAAAAATAAAGACTTTTTCCTGCTGCTCTCCGATAACCTGTCGATGGCCCATGCCCGGAATATGTGCCTTCACCTGGGCCAGGAACTCATGGCCCCGGAGTATATATGTGTGATGGAAGATGATCATGGATTTAAACCCGGTCTAATCCAGGCGGCTATTAAAGCAATGAAGACCTATTATGGCAAGAAAGCGCCCAATGGACTGCGTTATGGCTTGTTTAGCGGGTGTGGGAAACATCATAAAGCCAAAAGAGAATTATTGCCTGATGGGAATGCCTATCCCGCTTCCGATAATAATCCGGCCCAGATGGGCAGGGCAAATAGCTGCTTCCGCTGTGCGCCCACTTCTCATTGGAATAACGTATTAAAAGGCTATGATACGGACGAATATTTGATATCTACGTTTCAAACGAATAATCTAAATTTGCGTAATTATTTTAAAGGATTTACGATGATGATTATTCAAAACGGGGATTTAATGTTTGATATCGAAGTGGGCGGTCGCGGCGTAAGGAGCGCTTCAGATATGAAACTATGGGATGAAAAATACACGGCCAGCGATTCGAGGAGCCGGTATCTCGGCAAAGATTCGGTATAAATAAAAGAAAGTATCCATCGAAACAATGAAAATTTTCGGCATCGGACTTAATAAAACCGGCACCAAGACATTGGGTACCTGTTTAAAACATTTTGGGAACCGCCATATAAGTTGTGATTTTAATTCTCTAAAATTATATTCAGCAGGAAACTTCGCAGCCGTTTGTGAAATAATCGATCAATATGACAGCTTTGAAGATTGGCCATGGCCATTAATGTATGAATTACTGGATAAAAATTACCCGGACGGCAAATTTATTCTCACTGTAAGAAAAAGCCCGGAAATATGGTTTCAAAGCCTTGTTAAACATGCGAATCGCACAGGTAAAACCGAATTTCGCAAAGTTGCTTACGGCCATGAAATGCCCCATGGGTTTAAAGAAGAACATATAGCGTTTTATAAAAAACATAATCAGGACGTGCTGGAATATTTTAGCAATAAGCCCGGGAAACTTTTAAAAGTGTGTTGGGAAAATGGGGACGGCTGGAAAGAAATTTGTCCTTTCCTCGAGAAAGAAATACCCGGCATCCCCTTCCCCCATGACAACAAACATCTATATTTAGATGAAAAATTCTCAAAGCAGCAGGAAAAAAAAAAGAAAAGGCTGAAGCGGGAAACGGCGAAAAATGTGCTTGTTATGGGATCAGGCAGAAGTGGCACCAGCCTGGCATCCGGTATTTTGAGCAAAGCCGGTTATTACATGGGCGAAAACCTGATGCCGGCCACCCGCGCCAATCCCAAGGGTTTTTTCGAATCCTATGACATCGAACAAATCAATGAAGATATACTAAGAAAAGTAGTGAAAAAGAAACCGCCTTTGATCGATTTCTTTTTACGAAAAAACCTGCGTAAAGGTCACTACTGGTTAGCGAAAGTAGGTTTGACAGAGCAATTGGAAACAGGTGAAATCATCGAAAAACGTATACAAAAAGAAATCGACCGGATTCCCTTCTGTTTCAAAGACCCCCGGTTTTCATATACGCTGCCCGCCTGGAGACCTTTTTTGCCTGAGGACACCGTATTCCTTTGTGTTTTCAGACACCCCAGCGCCACCGGCAAAAGTATCTTAAAGCAAATACGGACTTCCCGCGGGTTAGGCTATTTAAGATTCAGCTTTCGTGACGCCATGCAGCTCTGGACCCTGATGTATTCCCATATCCTACACAAACATAGGAACCGGGGCAACTGGCTCTTTCTTCATTATAATCAACTGCTTGAAGAAGAAGGACTAATTAAAATCGAAGACTTCACCGGCGCAAAAATCGACAGAACCTTTCCCGAAAAAAAGTTAAACCGTTCGCTGCCTGACGAGGCTCCCATACCCGGCCAGGCAGCGGAAATATACGCCGAACTCTGCCGGCTGGCTGGAGTGAAAAGCTCCCCGTGTGAGAAATGACCGCGCCGCCCATAACAGTTCTTATGCCGGTTTACAACGGCGAAACGTATTTACGGGAAGCCATCGAAAGTGTGTTGGATCAGACATTTCCCGATTTTGAGTTTATTATCTTCGATGACGGCTCTACCGACGGCAGTTTGGAAATAATTAGGGATTATGACGATAAAAGAATCAATTTGATTCAAAACCGAAGAAATGTCGGTATAGCCGGGAATCTGAATCGCGGTATTTCTCTTGCCCGGGGTAAATATATCCTGAGGATGGACGCCGACGATATTTGTTTGCCGGGCAGGTTCGAAGAGCAATTTAAATTTATGGAAACAAACAGGGATGTCGCTGTTTGCGGCGCCTGGGTAGAATTTATCGGCAAGAAGATAAAATGGTTGACCGGCAATATATTAAAAGACCCCACGCATCCGGAAGAAATCCGCTGTTATTTTTTATTCAACTGTGTGCTGAAACATCCTACCGTGATAATCAGGAAGGAGGTTTTCCAGCAGGAAGGATATTTATACGATGAGAAAGTCAACCGGGCTGAAGATTATGATCTTTGGGTCCGGGTCTCGAAAAAATATGATTTAGCCAACCTGAGCAAAGTTTTGCTCAAATACCGGGTGCATCAGACTAATATCAGTGCAGTTCATAAGAAAGAGAACGTCAACCAGTCGAATGAGATCAGGAAGAATCTATTAATGGAATTGGGAATAAAACCCACAAAAAAAGATTTACGACTGCATCTCGATTTTGCGAAACGGGCTCGAAAAGAGTATCCTGATGAAATCCTTGACGGATTTAAAAAATGGCTGCTGAAAATATATCGAACAAATAATAAAAGTAAAGTGTATGATGAAGAAACGCTGCAAAAAGTGCTGTCACAAAAGTGGCGCGATAAATGTGGCAATGAGTCGGAGCCTAATTGGGAAACCGCTTGCCGGGCATGAAACAGGGCAGGAATTAGGAGTAAGATACTAATATGTTAGTCATTTCAGGAAGCTTACCGAAAGCAGGCAGTTCATGGTTTTTACATTTAACCAACGATTTGTTAGTGGCCGCCGGGCACCCGGATAACAAGCAGATCAGGGATAAATTCGACCTGCAATTCATGAAGTATGACGAATGTAATATCCAGGAACCCACCCCTGAAAAAATAGAAATTTTAACCAGCCCGCCGGTTTCTGAATATACTTTTGCCGTCAAGACCCATCATCCCCCGAACCGGCATGTCCTGGACTTGTTAGCGAAAGGAAAAATAAAAATCACCTATATCTACCGTGATCCCCGGGACACGGCGGTTTCCGGTTTGGAAGCGGGGCGCAAGCTCAGGGCAAGAGGTGTCTTTGAAAGGTTCGGGAAAATCGAAAGTATGCAGGATGCCATAGAGTGGAGTTCTCGCCAGGTGGAGAATAACTGGCAGCGCTGGATTCAAAAAGAAGGCATTTTGTATTTCAGGTATGAAGACCTGCTGCGCAATCCCCTGGAAGAGTTATCCCGGCTTGCCGGTTACCTGGAGATAGATGTGCCGGAAGAGGCAGTCGGGAAAATCATAGGAAAACACAGCGCCGCCAGGTTAAAAGAGTCCCGGGAAGGTAAACCGAAATATCACTTTAACAAAGGCAGAACCGGCAGGTTCCGGGAGGTAATGACAGCGGTGGAAATCGAATCTTGTCACCGTCTTTTCGGTGATTATTTAGAAAAAATGGGATACGCAGATCGAGAGAGTCCCGGATGAACTCAACCGGGGAACTAAAATAATTCCATGAAAATTTTATATTTTACCCGTTCTGCTCCCTATGTAGACAGCGGCGGCGGCGGGCGCAGGAGAACTTACCAGGTTTGCGAAGCGCTTAAAGCCACCGGTTCTTTTGAATTTATAACTTCTTTTCGTCCCCCGGTTGAAATTCTCAAAAAGATCGACTCGAAATTTCGCAAAGTAATTACTAAAAATTTCGTTACTAACGGCGAATATAAACTGTGGAGTAAGGACCGCCGCGATGCCCTTTATCGTTTCAGGAGCATCGCGCGGGAATGGCTAAAGAGCGTCCCCGGTTTATTTGCCGCGGATTTAATTTTTGTAGAAGACCCGGTTTATTTTAAGCCCTTAGTGGTTGGGCTTAAAGGAGCTGGTATCCCGGTGATCGCTTCCTGCCAGAACATCGAATCCCTCTCTTATGGCCGGGTATCATTCGCGGACAAGCAGGCGATTCTCTATAAAGAATTGGATATCCTATCTTTATGTGACCTGACTATCACCATTTCCAGGGAGGACTCCTGGCTGCTGAACAATTTTGGCATAAAAACCTATTTTTTCCCTTATTTCCCACCGCCCCTGGACCGGCAGCGGCTATTGAAGATTCGCCGTTTCAGGGAGAAAAATAAAGAAAAAATAAAAAATGGAAATATTCTCCTGTTAGGCAATGCCGGTAATATTGCCACCCGGCGCGGTATGAAAAAGGTTATTGACTATTGGCGGGTAAACAGCCTGTCCCGGTCAGCCGGTAAACTCGCAGTCGCCGGTTACAAAACCGATATTTTTTTTAAAGAGGTGCTTGCTTACCCGGGCATTGAATTTTTAGGTCCTCTTTCCAACGATGAATTGGATAAGAAACTGCAGGCCGTAAAAGCCTGTTTGTGTTACCAGGAAGAAGGCGGCGGCGCGTTGACCAGGATTTGTGAAATGCTGCTGGCCGGAATTCCTGTGCTGGCGAATTTTAATGCAGCCCGTACCTATGCTAACAAGCAGGGTGTGATCGAGTTTGCCGCTCTCGAAGATTTGCAGCGCGTACTGGCCCGGGACGGCGTCTTTGCCGGGGCAGTCCCCGAACCGCCGCGGCCCGATACCGCCGAACTCATCACCGAAATCAAAAAGGCCCGCGGCCCCGTGCGCACGGGGGGGCGATAAGGGGGACGGCGTGGGGTGCCTATAATGAGCTTCCGGGTATCAGAAAAGCGTATCGCTCATCAAAAG
>JAGLSW010000871.1 GCA_023135565.1 Candidatus Aminicenantota bacterium
CGGGGCGCGAGTGGGGTTTAGAAGCAAAAGCGCTGCCCTGCGCCGCAGGGCCTATAGGCTGGCCGAGAACCAGTACCATAAATTGCGGTGGAATTTCATGGCCGGGGGATTTTCGCGCAGGAAAATTCTTAAATTGAAATCTTTTTTTCCGCTCGCTTTTTTCCTATAGTATTTGCCCTTCATGTATAAACGATAGGGCTCGGGGTGGAATTGGACGCCTAATACATTTTTATATTTTTGGTGCTCTAAGGCTTCGACAATCTTACCGTCCATGGAGGTGGCGATGACCCGCAAATCTCTGCCTACTTTTTTTACCGCCTGGTGATGTGAACTTAAAACCTGGGGCTTGTCCGATTTTTTCATACCCATTCTCTTTACGAAAATAGATTTTTTCTTCAGCTTTATCCTGTGGAAAGAAGAGGCAAAACCTTTCTCTAAGGGGTGAAGATTCTTTAAATATACGTAACTGTGCACCCTGTCTTTACCTAATTTCAGCACCTGTTCCATGGTTTTAAGGCCGTAAATTTCGGAGGGGATATCCTGGTACAATGTCCCGCCGGCGGCTGCATTCAGGCTCTGGGCGCCCAGGCAAATAGCCAGCACAGGGTAATCTCTCCTGCTTTCTAAGAAAGGAACGAAACCGGGATTGCGGCTGCTGCCGATGAGGTGAAACAAAAAAGATATTTCGTACATGTTCCTCATGGGGGTCGAAGGCCCTGTTAACAGGTTGGTTTCCGCCCCGTATATGGCCGGGGGGATATCCGCGCCGCCGGTGAAAATAATGCCGTCAGCCCGATCGAATATCTCCTTGAACTGCGGGGTCCAGGTATTCTCTTTGAACAAATCCCGGGTGTCTACTTTGCCGGTAATTTTTCTAAATTCCACCCAGGTTAGTTTGTTTTCTTTTACATATTCGTAAGAAAGGTCATAATATTCTAAAGAGGGTTCATAACCAGTGGGCAGGGCATAATCTGATTTTTCGTCTGCATGGTAGACACAGATTAATTTTATACGGTCTAAAGTAATCAGGTTCTTTTCATACAAATGTTCGATGTTTTTGATCTGCGCCACGGAAGGACGGCACATGGCGATTATCTTTTCGCCCGCCGGCTCTCCTTGCAGATAAAAAGGGATAGTAAAAAAAACCAGGACAAGTATAAACGATAGTCTTTTAAAGTGTTTCATTTTACCTCCGAGATTAATATAGTAAGCTCTAATTATAACCGTGAAGTGCAAGAAAAGCAAGATGTTAGTTTTTTTGCCGCGCGGGGACGACGTCCCTACTATATAAATGCATCCCTAAAAGGAGGAGAGTATGCTTAAAAAAAATTCCCCGGATAATTGCCGCAAAATCAAAACCATAGGAATCACCTGGCTGACGGCAGCCGTTTTTTTGGCAATCCTAACCCTGCCGCAAAACGCAGCCGCGGATGAAACAAACAATACAAAAGGTCTATATCACAGCTTTCACGTCGGGGCCACCTATCCTCTCGGTTCTTTCGACGATACAACAGACGCAAATGTTCACTGCCGTTTCGATTTTAGTTATACCTTAACCGATAAGCTTTTCGTTACCTTATTCGGCGGTTTTAGCCAGTTCACAGATGATTACGGCACAAGAGGTTTATAATGGACCCTTAAAATTGGA
>JAGLSW010000872.1 GCA_023135565.1 Candidatus Aminicenantota bacterium
GGAAATAAAAGGTGAGTTATGGAGTTTGAACCCGCAGGAACTGCCTTTAGCGCAGTGGCAAAAAGAAGGTGAATTAAAGAACTTTGATGACGAACTGGCTTTGAAGCGGGTATCGAATAATCCTTTAGAAAAGGAATTCAATATGTACCTTTCCGCCGCGATAACCGTAACTGTGAATCCCGGAGAGGAAAAAGAAGGAGCAAAGCTGCTTTCCGGTGATTTGATAGAGGCGCGGCTGAGTAAAGATTTTGCCGGGACTTTAGATGCAGAAGAAACTACAACCTTAGAAAAATACATATCCGATGTTGATCGCCGTTTAATCCTAGACAAAAAGCCTTCTGTGCGGGCCGAATCGGTAGACCGCATGGAGAATTTCGACGGCGCGGTGTCTTCGGAAAGGCCCAACAGCCCGGCCAATAATCCTTCTATGTACGGCGGCGTAATTTTACATTCCGGGGAGTTTGCCGTCTCTGAAATAGACCTGCAAATCCCCGGCCGGGGTTTCGATTTCGTATTCCGGCGAACTTACCGTTCGCAGGTGGTTTATTCCGGTGTTTTAGGCTGGGGCTGGGATCACACCTATAACCGCCGCATCCTAAAAATGCCCGGTGGTGATTTGTTGTACTATGACGGCAGCGGCAGACGGGAGCGTTTCAAAGCGAAAAAGTCCGGCGACACTATCACCGGATACGAAGCGCCTAAAGGGTTTTTCGTAAAAGTGAAGAAGTACGAAGACGGTACTTTTAAGATTTTGCACAGCAACCGGTTTTTGGAGGTTTTCGACAGCTTTGGGCGGCTCATCGAGTTGGAAGACCGCAGTGAAAACAAGATGGAATTTTACTATAATATTAATGGCCAGTTGAGTACCATCGTAGATACCATGGAGCGGAAATTCCGGTTAGAGTATTTTCCTTTCGAGGACGCCGAAGGGGAACGTATGGTTGATTATAAATCCGGGCGTATTAAGAGCATTAGCGATTTTTCAGGCAGGAAAATAACCTACACCTACAAAGAAGGCAGCGGCGATCTGGAGAAAGTTGATTTTGCCGGGCGTGTCAAAGAGTATACCTATTCTACCGATGCCAAAGACATCAAACTGGCCCACAACCTGCTTACTTACACAGACCCGGAAGGGCAGCAGGTAGTGTCTGTCAGCTATGATACTGAAAAGCAGGATAAAGTAATAAGCATCGACCGCGGCGGTTCTTCCACTTCTTTTGCCTGCGGCGCCGGGGCCACGGTGACAGACGGCAGCGGCAGCGCTAAAACCTTTATCCACAATGATAAAGGCAATCCTACAGCTATCGGCGCAGGTGGTTATTCCACTACTTTCAGCACGAACGACGACGGCTTGATTACTAATGTCACCTACCCGGAAGGCAATTCGGTAAGCTATACGTACGGCGGTTCCGATGAGGATAAACGTTCCAAAGGAAATCTTATCTCCATCCGGGAAAACCCAGGCTCACGCGGTTCCAGCGACCCTGATGAATTTACCCGCACCACGACGTTTTCTTATGAGAACCATTTTAACCAGGTGACCTCTGTTTCTACTCCCGGCGGCCTCAGCATCTCCAATTCCGACCAGGATGAGCAGGGTAATTTCCGG
>JAGLSW010000873.1 GCA_023135565.1 Candidatus Aminicenantota bacterium
AAAAAGGTTCCGACACCTCCAAAAACTTCTATTTAGCTCAACGTTTGGGCAAATCCCCAGGCGTCGGGTAATGGGCACAAACGTTTGGCTTAACAAAAGTTTTTGCGGGGGTGCAGGGGGCAGTTTTTTCAAAATGCGCCCCCTGCTCGCCGAAGGCAGGAATATTCTAATAATCATAAAGTTTCTTGATCTCATAGAAAATTCTTTCCGGGCTGTGAAAAAAGAAATGCTCGCCTTTGGGCAGCGGCGGCACGGTGTCGAAACCCGCTAACCGCGTGGGCGGCGCTTCCAAACTGAGAAAAGCTTCTTCTACAACAATAGAAATGATCTCGGCTCCGGCCCCGAAACTACCGGGAGATTCGGTGACAACCAACAGCCTGCCGGTCTTTTTTACCGATTCTTTGATGATCTCCCGGTCTATGGGATAGATGGTCCTCAAGTCGATCAACTCCACCGAAATCCCGGCTGCTTTGGCAGTTATCATGGCCCGCTGCACCTCCCGGACGACAGCTCCATAGGACACCACCGTGATGTCGGTGCCGCTGCTCAAAATCTTACCTCTGCCGATAGGGATCGAGTATTTTTCTTCGGGCACTTCCTGTTTGATGGCCCGGTACACCTGCTTGGGTTCCATGAAAATAACCGGGTCGTCGGCTTCGATGGCAGCTATCATTAATCCTTTGGCATCATAAGGCGTGGAGGGTATCACCACCTGCAAACCGGGAATATGACCGAAAAGAGCTTCCGGGCTTTCGGAATGGTGCTCCGGCGCCCTAATATTGCCGCCATAGGGCATGCGAATCACCAGGGGAACAAAATATTTCCCCCGGGAACGGTTCCTCATGCGCGAAACATGAGAAACAATCTGGTTAAAAGCAGGAAACACGAAACCGGCAAATTGCATCTCTACCACAGGCCGCAGCCCGGCGGCGCACATGCCGACGGCAGTGCCGACAATGGCCGATTCCGCTAAAGGCGAATCGAAAACCCGCTCTTCGCCGTGCTTTTCCTGTAAACCTTGAGTGACCCGGAACACGCCGCCTTCTACGCCCACATCTTCACCATACATCACCACTGCCGGGTCTTCGGTCAATTTGATGTGCAGGGCGTCGTTTATCGCCTGTACCATAGTCATAACTTTCATTTTTGCACCTCCCTGCTGTTGAGGAACTTCTCATAGGCTGCCTGCTGCCGTTTCAACTCACCGGGCATCTCTTTGTAATGATACTTGAAAACATCCTCCAGCTTGTAAGGCGGATAGTTCTCATATACGGCAAACTCTTTTTCTACCTCTTTTTTGTATTGTTCCAGCAGCGCTTCGTCGTCGCTCTCCTGCCGGAGTCCCCGGGCGATTAGATAGGCCGACAATCTTTTGATAGGATCTTTCTCCGCCCACATCTTCTCTTCCTCTTTAGTGCGGTAAAGGGTGGGGTCGTCGGAGGTGGTGTGAGCGCCCATACGAAAAGTAACCGCCTCGATTAACACTGCTCCTTTTCCCTGCCGGGCATGAGCAGCAGCTTCCTCTAATGCCGCGTACATGGCAAAAAAATCGTTGCCGTCGACTTTGATGCCGGGGATACCGTAGGCGGTCGATTTTACCGCCAGGTTCCGGGAAGCAGTCTGCTTCCGCACCGGCACCGAAATGGCATACTGGTTGTTCTGGATAATAAATATCACCGGCACTTTCCAGACCCCGGCAAAATTCAGCGCCTCGTGGAAATCCCCTTCCGACGTGCCGCCGTCGCCGACGAAAGCAAAAACCACACTGTCCTCTTTTTTGTAGTTGACGGCCCAACCGATACCTACCGCATGGGGTAATTGCGAAGCAATGGGAACCGCTGAGGGAATAAAATTAGGCGCATCCGAAAACCGCGAGCCATCTTCATGTCCTCCCCAAACCAGGAAAATATCGCTCAGTTTTGCTCCTTTGGCCAGGTAGGCGCCTAATTCCCTGAAGGCCGGCACCAACCAATCCTGCGGCTTCATGATTTTTCCTGCTGCCGCGGCAATGGCCTCCTGGCCTAAGTTGGGCGGATAGGTGAGCATCCGGCCCTGGCGTTGGTAAGAAACGGACATCAAATCGGCAGTGCGGGCAAATTGCATCAGTTTATAAGCGTCTATGACGTCCTGGTCCGGGATAGCCGGTTTCAGTTTAGGGTCGATTAATTCCCCTTTATCGTCCATGACCCGGAACATCTCATCTTTTAACGGATCGTATTTTTCAAACATACTACCTCCTCATTCCTTTAGTATTTTAATAAATTCTCGAATTAAATTCAACACTTTTAAGGATAATTATCCAGTTTTGGGAAAATTGATCTCATGCAGTTCATATTACATTCACGCCCGATTATCGCTCAACAAAAGTTTTGATCAAA
>JAGLSW010000874.1 GCA_023135565.1 Candidatus Aminicenantota bacterium
ATAAATAAAAACGATGAAAACGAAACAGTCAATCTACTTGAAACCGGTAGGAAAAATATCGGGAAAATAAAAGTCGGGGAAGGAGAAATGGCGTTTGATCTTTTACTTGCCGGGCTTACACCGGATTATATATCGCGATACAACGCAAGTAATGGCTCGATCTATCAATGTTTAAGCGATAAACCGGACATATATATTAAAAATAGAAATGGCGATTTACTCAAGACTGTTAAGGCTAACTTTAAGAATTGGGTTTTAACTGAGGATGATAAGAATGATGTAATTGCGAATTTTGTTAGGTTCCCCGATGATTTGAGAAAAATGTTCAAAAAAAATCTCCCTAAAACAATGCTGGTCATTAAGTCGCTGCATGTCCTGCCCAAAGGTTACTTCGCCGTATATTTTTATAAGAATTGGGAAGAACATGAAATCCGGGTATTTGATAAAGATGGCCAGTTTCAATATAAAGTTGAATTCCCGGAAGAACTATCGAGAAGACCCCCTATATTTACTAAAAACGGGTTTGCATGCATTGAAAAAGGTGAGGATAGAGACTTGTATGTTGAATACAAAATAACAAATCTGCCTGGAATATTCTCGGATTGATTTTCGTCGACAATTTTGGTGCCAAATATCCACAGATTTACCCCGATTTCCGGCGATTTAAAGAGGAAGCTTTTTAAAGACTGTGTAAGTCAGTGTGCTACCTCATGGTATATTTTAATAAATTTATTACAAATAATCGGAATAATCCAATACCGCCAGTTTAGGCGGAACGACTCATTATCACTCAATTTACCGGTTTGATGCGCTTCTTAAAAAAGTTTGCTTTCTCTTGTAAACGGTTTTTTTATCAAACTGCGGGTTTTGGATTCCCCTGTTTTCGGTGTACTGCCGAGAAAATTGGGGTCGGTGCGTGCGAATGTTACAATGTTACGGAAAACCGGGGGAGCGGAAACCGGAAAAATGTGCACGGTGCATGACTTTATGACTTTTTCAATTTGGTTTTAGGATAGAACGAAAAAAAAGTCAAACGCCGACCCCGGATTCCTGGTGAATAGTGCAGCGCAGCAGGAGAAAATGTGGCAAAACAAGACTTGACCCCAGGATTCCAAGCGCCCCAACTCATAAAAACCGTTTATTATAGGTATTTTAGGGTTTCATAATTTTTTATTTTAACTTTCTTGATGACCGTTTCATCCTTCGCATCCCTCTCGATAACATAAAAACAACCGCTCTTGAATAATACCGGCAGGTAAGGAAATTCCGCTTCATAAAGAAAACGCCCTTTTTTACCGAATATTTCGACTTTTCCAATTTTACTGTCATCGAGAATGGATTTTTTTCGCACTACATAGATTCTTCCTTTTTCGTCGCTCAAAATCTTCTCTATAAATGGACGATGAGGTGGGAATATTAATCTTTTGACCATCTCTTTGCCATAAAGCCGTTTAAACTCGTCCATTTCCGCAGAGCTTATTTTGTGCGGTTTTTCGCCTTTATCTATAATAAATTGGACAGCGCCGGACAGGTCGGTAACATAGATTTTATAGTACAAATTTTCGCAGTAACACAAGCGGTTCTCTAAAAGAGGAGAAAATAAAAATTCGGAAGAATAAAAATGAGGCGAACCACCCATCACACCGCCGCTTTTATTTCCTTTTATTTGCACTTCCCGGTCCGGGAAAAAGGCTATATCCTTAACTTTCTCGCCTTTCTCATTATATTTTCTCAATATCTTCGCGACCCCGGAAGCAGTTATTCCCCGGCTGACACCATAGATATTTTTCGCCCCGTCTATAAAAACTCTCCCCATTGTCATCCCGCCGAGGGGGATATTTTTAATAAAACGGCCTTTATTATCGAAGCAAACCAGTTTGGTACTATCGTTGATATAGAGGTTATCCTGTTTGTGGATAAAGAGGTTCCGGGGAAAATTATATTCACCCGGGCCCTGGCCTGCCGTGCCTATCCTGGCGATAAATTTGCTTTTTTTGTTAAATTTCAATACCCGCCTGAAATCCAGCAAATAGAGACTGCCTCTCGAATCTACGGTTAGATCCGTAATCCGGCGGAACATAAAGTTTTCATCTTTCTCGGATTCCTGTATCAGGGTGGTCTCTTCCACTTCCAATTTAAGTAAACCGAAAGCCGGTTTGTCTGCTTTAAAAATAATTGTCCCGGATTTGTCTAAACTGTTCCCGGTTCCCAGCGCACCCCCAAAAAACAACACCCACAAAAAAGTAAAAAAACAAAAAGTTCTTTTTTTCATTTTATACCTCATTTTTTCTTACCGGGAGATTTTTATAGCAGAGTTTACATAAATTTGCAAGTAAAAAAGAATTCCGGGTCTGGGGGTTGGAAACCCCAGCCCCCACTACCCGGGATTTGTTCTTTATGCCGGCCTGATTATCGTGCCGGTGTACACCCGAAAACCGCGGATGAATTACCGCATGTGCACATTGCAAAGCCAATGCCTGCTATGCACTTCTCGTTCCCAAGGCAGTCACCGAAAGTCTCACACCAAGCGCCACAAGACGCTACCGCAGCACAGGCATCGAGGATCGAATAAGATGCTCCTAAAACAACAGCCAGGATAACAGCAATCACCGCTATCCTTTTCAATGATTTTATCATTTTATACCTCCTTTTTTTTATGGTCTTAAAATTTAAAAAGGTAAACCCTTTTACTTCCTTCTATATTTCCAATGGCACAGCGTTTGTTCTTCCCGGTGATAATGAGTTGGTCGATGCGGCGAACCGGCTTTCCATGCAGGGTTAATTTTAGCTTTTTTTGGGGAATTCCGGCAGTGTCTACACATATAATAGTATTCCTGCTGCTTTTTTGATCGTAACAATCTACAGACATATACCCTCTCCCTTCCCGGTCTACGGCAAAGCTTGAACAATAATTTATAGCCCTGGCACCCCATTCAGCGGTTTTTATTGCACCCGGCATGTCCATCCCACCTTCGATACCCTCCTTATTAAGGCGTTGAATTTCCTCTATTTTAGAGTTTTTTAAATCGTGGTAATAAACCTCTCTCCCGGTAAAATCATAACAGAATACGGCGGGGTAGAAACGAAAAGCTCCGTAAATTTTGTTTTTAACCGATGTTAAATAGGATGTATTAAAGAAGGAATAACCGAAAAATTTGTGAGATCGAATGATTTTGCCAAATGCGTCCTTTTTTTTTCCTTTTTCGGAAAAAACGGATATTAGCTTTTGTTGGTTGTAATTTTTCTCATCGAAATACCTGATATTGAGAAATATATTCCCCTTATCTACACATAATGTCTCCGCCCAGTATGCATCGCTGAACTTCATCCAGGAGACAAAATTACCGGCTGTGTCATAAATCTTTAGACTTCTCCCCCTATTATCAAGGATATATAGTTTATCTTTTTCTATAAATAGACCCCAGGGGTAATATAAACCGTCTCCTTCCATACCGACATGCCCGATCCGGTTTAGAAACCGGCCCTTGATATCGAACTTTAGCACGCAGTGTTGTTGGGAATCGGCGAAGTATAAATTCTCGGTTTCGTCCATGGCAAAAGCGCAGCTATATTCTCCTAAATCTCCATCATCGATTTTTGGTTCCAGGTTTGACAGGTCCAATATCTCCCGCGCCTCTATTTCCTGCACCGGGATTTTCCCCGGCTTACAAGCTGGCGCAGCTAAGGCCGAGAACATTGCAAAAAAAATAATTATGAACCTGTATGCTTTCCCTGGTTTTTGTTTAAATAATTCTTTCATGTTCTCCATTACCTCGCTATTCGATCGATTTTGTTATTTCTTCAAACAACTGCGTTTCCGACATTCGCCTGCTTTCCGCAAAAACGACTTTCCCAGTGTTGTTTATCACGATGGTTAAAGGGTCTGTTTTATGGGATTCGTCGGTTATATATATCTCTTCATCGGTAAAAATACCGGCGCTTATATATTTGTCGAAAGGCATCTCAATATGACTTTCCCACTCTGCTATGTCTTTTTCATCGAAAGGTTTAAAAAAAACAAGGATAACTTTAGCCTCTTTTTTGCGCTTCCGCAGGATTTCCCGGAGCTTGATTAAATTTTTCACCCGGCTGCCGGTTCTGCACACGCTGCACACCGAAGATAAAAAAGTAACGATAAGATTCTTATCCCGGAAAGACGAAAAATTCCTTACCCATTTTGAATATACTTCTTTTAATTCGACGTTGGGGGCTTTTTTATCTTTTACAAATAAGGTTTGCCCTTTGGGGGCCGGGAAATCATAGAAAATCTTCCCCAAAACTTCCAATTCTATTAATTGTCTTAAGGTTTCAGGATTAACCAGGGATGAGGTGTTGAATTTAATTTTTCCATTTCTATTGATAATAACCGTACCCCCACAGCAGTCCCTGATGTTAAAGTTTTGAAAAATTTTTTTACTACTGTCTGCGATTAGCGGAAAAGTAATCGTGCTTTCCAGGTTTTCGCCGATATTTTCTTTTTTTTCGGTTATCCCGAAAATCACCAGCCCCTTATCTTTATATCTATTATATACAATTTGTGCATAAGCCAGGAGGGCTTTATGCTTCGTCACACTGGGTTTAAAAAACAGGAGGGCGAGAACTTTATTCTCCCGGTTAGAGATTTCGATCCTTTTGCCTTTTATATCGACTGTTGAAAGTCTAATTTCCTTATTTTTTTGTTGGGTTTTTTTCGGGGATTTGGCATTTACGCTCCCTCCTATTACCGACACAATCACGCATAACACCCAGACCTTGAAAAGTTTTCCAAAAACCATATTTCATTATAACAACCCAAAATTAAAAACTCAAGGCCCTAAAGCCCTTTTTCTTAATTTTTTCAAACAGCAGGCAAATGTCCATATAGCGGTTGTTTACACTTATTTTTGCTTAAAAACCGCTGCACCGAAAGCGAACAATTTTTGTAATCCTGTGGTTCAGGTATAAAAAATTCCAGGCTGTCCGGGAACCGTCCCCATGGGAACTACCATCTAAACCAAAACTGTCGCAATACGAAAAAAACCGGGGATTATGCCCGGGGCAAACCGAAAAAAAAGATCGAATTCGGGATGATCCCCGCCGGAACAGTTATTAATGGCTGACGGCGATCTTTTAGGGCACACCCCCATGAAATTAAAAGTGCTTCCCCAAGAACTAAAAATCCTGGTTGAAGCGCTTGTCCCTAAAAAGGCGCTGATTTTATCTTTTTCCCAAAACCGGATGTTAAATTTGAAATACTGGAAAATTGAGGCCATTCTATGGTATAATATATTTTAAAAATTAGTATGAGAAATAGCATGCATAGAAGGAAAGATGAATAAACAAAATATACTAATTGTCGATGATGAGTTGGTTTTCGCTCGTGCGATCAAGAACCATCTAACACGAAAGAGCCTTAGGTACGATATAAAAACAGCTCCTAACGGTAAGGACGCCCTGGAAACTTTGATAGGCAATCATATAGACCTGGTAGTATTGGATATAAATATGCCTGTAATGGACGGCATCGAGTTTCTCATGGAACTTCACAACGAAAAAATATGGCTGCCCATTATTATCCTGACAGGCTCCATCATTATGCCGGAGGCGGGAGAAGGGAAAATATTCAGCGAATACGGCATCGTGGAATACTTAGAAAAACCGGTGGACTTCGATGATTTGGATAAAAAAGTAGAAGAGGTGCTGAATCATTTCGAAATTGTCAAAAAACCTGCTTCCGGCATCGGTTTACCTACGATACTGAGGGTAATCGATAGTGAAAAAAGGACAGGAATTTTGACTGTTAAATCCGAGCAGCGAACGATACGGATTTTTTTCAGGAATGGGGACGTAGTAGACGCCGAAGCGAAAAATCTTTCGGCTGAAGAAGCCTTTGAAACATGCCTGAGGAACGACAGCAGCGATACCAAGATAAGTATAGAGTATATCAACCATAGGAGAGAAAAAAAGATCAACATATCCTTCTATGAGGTACTGCTCGATGAATCCTGGCTGATAAAGGAAGACATCGAACCCAAAAAAAAGGAAGAACCAACCGCGCCCACAGAACCCACGGAAGTTTTCGAGGGTTTAGGCTCGGTGCGGGGCTTTATCGGGGCTGCTGTTTTTCACCGCAGCGGCTCGGTGATAGATTCAAAAATAAAGGGCGACGTAGACTTGCGGCAGATGGGGGAGCTTGCCGTCGAACTTTTCCAGGCAGCCGGTGTTTTTACAGAAAAGATGAAGTGGGGCAGCGCCGATTTTATTGAAATACGCACAGCAGATATTATTTTTGTATACACCGGTATCGTACCCGGCATGTCGGCTTTAGGTGTGGTATTGGATAATACGGTCAATATGGGGCGGATAAAGCTCGAAATCCAGAAAGTAGTCAAAAAGTTTTCGCAATAACCCGTCAACTATAGTTGCCCGGTTATTTATCGAAAGAGCTCAGGATGAGCTCCTCTGAGTTCTCTCGAGTACCTCCTCAACCTGAGTTCTCCTGATCTCCTCCTGATCTCTCTTGAGCTCCTCCTTGATCTCCTCTGAGTGCTCCTTGAGCTCCTCCTGATCTCTCTCGAGCTCCTGTTGGCATGAAATATGCTAACTATTTATTATGGACAGACAAATGGACAGACAAACGATATTAGTTGTAGATGATGAAATGGTTTTTGTTCGTTCGATCAGCAGCCATTTAGTTGAGACAGGCAGTGGAGAATATTCAGTTAAAGAAGCTTATAATGGCCGGGAAGCGCTGGAAATCATCGAAAAAGAGAGAGTTGACCTGGTTATTTTAGATATCAATATGCCGGTACTGGACGGCATCGAGACGTTGATAGAGCTTCATAACCGCTGTATATGGCTGCCGATAATCATACTAACCGGTCTTATGGTTGTCACCCAGGGTGAAGGAAATATATTCGAAGATTTCGGTATAGTGGAGTATATGGAGAAGCCGGTTCATTTTGAAAGGTTAGATAAAAGGGCGGCAGAGGTATTAAACCGTTTCGCGGAGATCGAGAAACCGGCTTCAGGCATCGGGCTTCCCCTGATACTGCGGGTCATCGAAAACGAAAGAAAGACAGGCGTATTAACTGTCACCTACGGGAAGAGAACCTGGAGAATTTTCTTTAAAGACGGAGATGTGGTAGACGTCGAATCTATGGGGTTATCAGCGGAAGAAGCATTTAACGAATGCCTGCGGGCCGTAGGTAAAAAAGAGAAGAAAATAAGCATAGAATACTTACATCATGAAAGGGAAAAAAGGATAGAGAAATCTTTGTCACGGATGCTGCTCGATATGGCGGAAAAAAAAGAATAGCAGGGAAACGGAGCAACTTTTTTTGCAGGTAGGAGCTTAAAAGGGAAATTTGTCAACTTTTTTTGCAGCAAAAAAGATCAAACCATCTTCCACCGGCAGCGTACAATCATCAGCCGCCGGTTATTTTTTTTTTATTTATTTAAAATGTGACCGTTTTGATTCATTTATAGAGGTTATTGGATAGTAATAGCAGCCCTGTCGCCGACCGGATACTGAAAACTGAATGCTGCCGCTGCTTTGGCATCAAAAATGCTAATCGTTTTTTATGGTAGAAAAGAAGCACATTTTTTTGGTCGAGGATGAGCTCCACCTGCGCTTGACCCTGGCTTTGATCCTGCGCCAGGCCGGTTTCCGTGTAACCGCGGCGGAAGATGGCAGCACTGCGCTGCAAAAGATCCGCGAAATAGAAAAAAAGTCGGAAAAGGTCGATCTCCTGGTCACCGATATCCAGATGCCGGGGATAAGCGGATTGCAAGTCATCGATGAAATAAAAAAAATGGGTCTCGATTACCCGTCCTTAGTAATAACCGGCTACGGGAACAAAGATACGGTAATCGAGTTAATGCGCAAAGGGTGCTCCGAGTACCTCGATAAACCCTTTGAACCGGAAGAATTCCTGAAACGGGTGCATGTGGTGCTGGAGAAACAGGAGCTTAAGAAGGCAGAGAGGGAGAAACAAGTCACAAAAATCGAAGCTGAGAAATCCGAGATCAAGCGCAGCGAGGAGAACTACAAACAAAATTTCGAGAGGCTGCGCCAACAAATCGACCTTGCCGTCGGCGCCTACCGGGACTTAGTGGAAATTAAACCGGACTCTTATAAAGTCCCCATTGCCTATCGTTTTAAACCCCTTTCCGACTTAGGCGGTGATTTTGTCGATGTGAAGGACCGCCCGGCGGGATGCGATATCCTGGTGGCCGATGTGGCCGGTCACGACATGGGAGCTTCTTACCATGCGGTTTTAGTGAAAGTTTTGTTCGATGAGTACTGCCGCAACGGGAATAACGGGCAATCTTTCTTTCAAAACTTAAATTTGCACTTGATCGAACACGGTAAACACAAACGGATGGTTACGGCTATTTTTTTGCGCTTAGATATCGAAAGGATGAAGGCTGAGATGATTACCGCGGGGCATCCGCCCCTAATTTTGATCGGTCCGGAGCAGGTCAAGCCTGAACTGCTCGCTACTAAGGGAGATGTACTGGGAATATTCGCGGAAGCGGTTTTTTTTAGGCGCAGTTTCGACATTAAACCGGGTCAGCGTTTTTTCCTGTACACTGACGGTATCACCAATGCCTGCCGTGTAGACGGTCCCACGGGTTTGAAGACCAAACTCACCCAAAGCGGGCTCGACAGCCTGTTGGAAAAATACCGCACCCTGCCGTTAACAAGGATGATCGAGCACATATGGCAGGATGTGTTTTCTTTTTGCCGCTGTAAGTTCCGGGACGATATGCTGCTTTTAGCAGCCGAGATCCCGGTAGGAGGCAGCCGGCGGCTGCCGCGTTAATTTAGTTTAAAAGAGAAAGGAGAAATAGATGTTTTATGTAGAAGAGAGTAAAAACGGTGAATCTATCAGCTTCACGTTGTCTTCGGAAATGCGGTTGGTAGATCATGTTATCAGGGAAACGCAGAAATTTTTAGTGCGTTTCGATATCGTGGAGTTTTCCGGTTTTAAATTAGTGCTCCGGGAGCTTTTAAACAATGCCATCGAACACGGCAATTACAATATCACTGAAAGGATCGTCACCTGTCGCCTGCAGCGCTTAGAAGACAAACGTTTCAAGTTAACTGTGGAAGATGAAGGCAAAGGGTTCGATTATGATAAGCTTATTATGGCACTGCCCGAAGACCCGCGGCAGATTCGCAACCGTGGTTACGCCCTGGTCAATGCCTTTTCCGACCAGATCAATTTTAATGATACAGGCAGCCGTGTGTCCGTATACATTACCTTTATCGAAGAGACCAGCTATGATGTTTTCGGGCAGGAGGATTGGCAGGTAATTCTTCCCTCCGGCGATTTAACGGCAGCCACGGCGGATAATTTTCGCGGCCAGCTCATCAAACTGTTGGACAGAGGTTTTGCCCGCTACCGCTTTGATTTTAAGAACGTAGAGGACATCGATTCCGTCAGCCTGAGCGTACTGATCATTTTTGCCAGGACGCTTTCGTCGCAGGATGAAAAGGAATTAGAGGTGGTTAACATGAACGAAGATTTGCAGGATCTTTTTCAAATGACCCGTATGGACCAAATATACAGTATCGTTTAAGAGTTTACAGTGTTTATTTCAAGACTAAACCTGAAAAAAAAGCCATCCGGCGGTAGGAACGCGAAATTGTTTCGAGTTTCGTGCTGCGGGTTTAGTATCCGGGTTTTTTGTACACTGCCGCGAAGCGGCTTATACCCTGCCCGCGCGGCGGCTGAGAGGGTGCACCCGCCGGGTGCTCGAAATATGTACTACATGTTGTTCATTACCGCCATGCAGCGGCAAAAAGGAATGTATGCATTTTAATAAAAAGATAATTAAGCAGTTCGTAACTGAAGCAAAAGAGTATTTAGGAACCATCGGCAGCGATCTTGCCCACCTCCGGGAGAGCCCGGGGAAGCTCGATACCGCAGCGGTAGATAAGGTGTTCAGGGCGCACCATACGATTAAAGAGGGAGCCGGATTTTTAGGGCTTAAGAATATCACCGCCCTGGCCCTACTGATGGAAAACATGCTGACCATGATCCGGGCCCGGGAGATAAAACCCGGGGCTGCGATTATTTCGGCACTGTCGGCGGGAGCGGACCGGCTCAACGATCTTTTAGACCATATCGAGCACAGTAATGAGATGGATATCTCAACTGTTTACAGCCGCTTAGCGGATTTAATTTCCGGGGAAGTATCGGCCCGGGTAAAAAAGGAATTAGATACCGATATTTTCCTCTACGACGCCCGGGGCAAAAATACGGGATTCAACATTAATGAGTATACCCGGAAAAATCTTGCTGCTAAAGGTAAACTCCTCTATATATTAAAATACGACTTAATGGCCCTTACCGGGGACAAGCAGCAAACGCCCCTGCGGTTGGTGCGGCACCTGCAAAAAAAAGGCAGCATTATCGAAGGTAAGCTGCTGAGCGTACTGGAAGACTTGCATGCCGGACTGCCCCGTCAGCCCCTGATATATGAGGTGCTGTATGCCACCACGCTGCGGTTAGAACAATTAAAAAATTTTACCGCTCCGGCCGGGAACGCCGCGGCCGGTGTGGGAAACCGGGCAATAAAAGAGATACAACCCGTTGATGACGACGCAAGCCTGTCCCGGGACCCGGGCCAGGGAACGAAGCTGCCTAATTCCTCATTTATTGTTTTCAGGGATTATATCCTGCCCGGCATTTGTGAGCGCAGCGCAGCCTGGAAGCCTCAGCCGGGAAACCACTCGACGCCTAAATCGCGGGTATGGAGTATAGGTGCGCCTGCCGGAGTAGAAGCTTACCTCATTGCCGCTTTAGTGCACGAGTATATAGCCGCTGACGGCAGCGCCGGGATTTCCGCCGCTGATTTTTCTATCCTAAGCACGGATGAATCTCCCGCGGCCCTGGCCCGGACCATCCTGGGTGAATACGAACACAATGAAATCGAAGCAAACGCCCCCCCCTGGCCCGGTCAAAAATCCCAATATTTCAGTTCCACCGGCGCCTCTCTATCGATCCGGGACCACATTCGCTCTATGGTGACTTTCCGGCAGATCGATCTTACAGCCTCTTTTTCCCTGCCGGCCGGTTTTGATGTTATCTTTTGTTTTAATAGTTTCGCCGCTTTCGACCGCGGCACAGTCAAAAAGATTTTTAAACGGCTTTTTTCCCTGCTTGCGCCGGGAGGGGTGTTTTTGCCCCGCCCGAGTGAAGGTTCACCCGGCATCGGCACAGGGTTTACGCCCCTTAAATACGGGGAGACCACTATTTATAAGCGGGCGGCGTCCGGTCTAACAAACTTTCGCAAAGAATTATTAAAAGGTGGAAAACAATGACAAAACAAGTGATATTGATTGTAGATGACAGTCCCACCATCCTGAGTATTCTCAAAGAGATGCTGAAAGGGAACGATTTTGCAGTCAGGACAGCCCGCAGCGGCGAAGAGGCCCTGGAAAAAGCGGCAAAAGCCCCGCCCGATCTCATTTTGTTGGACATAGAGATGCCGGGCATCGACGGTTTCGAAACCTGCCGCCGTTTTAAAAAGGATAAAAAATTATTTAGAACTCCCATCCTTTTCCTCTCTTCTTTCGAGGACGTGACCAAAAAAGTGAGTGCCTTTAAAGCCGGCGGCGTCGATTATATAAGCAAACCGGTGCAAAGGGCAGAGCTTGCCGCCAGGTTGAAGACCCACCTTAAGCTGAAACGTTTGCAGGGACAACTGTACCGGGAAATCGCAGACAAAGAGCACCTAATCCATATACTCTGCCACGATGTGTCAAATCCGCTGACCTGCATCGAGGGGTGGATCGAAATCGCCTTAGAAAATGAAATCATAAAACAAAACAAGGATTTAGAAAGTAAGATGCGGCGCATTTCCCAGTCGTCCCAACAGGCTGTAGATATAATCGAACATGTAAAAGAGATGGAAGCCCTGAGCCGGCAAAAAAAAGAGCTGCAATTAGAACCGGTGGCTATCGAGGATGTTATCGGCAGCGCACTAATTATCTTTGAAAACCGGTTGAAAGATAAAAACATAACCTTTAAGTGTGATCCTCCTTTAAACAACGTGAGCGCAAAAGTTTTGGCCGAGAAAGTATCTTTCACCAGCAGTGTGTTTAACAACCTGTTTTCCAATACCATCAAGTTTTCTTATCCCGGATCAGTTATCACCCTGCTTATAGAGGAAAAGGAGAAAGAAGTCCACTTGATATTAAAAGATGAAGGAATCGGCATACCCGCGGCGTATTTAGAAGCCATATTCGATCCCGGCTCATCTGTTTCTCGAACCGGCACAGCCGGTGAAAACGGCAGCGGTTTCGGTATGCCCTTAGTGAAAAAATATATGGACCGGTACGGCGGTCAAATTATAATCCGTTCCCGGCCGGAAGAGGAGTTCCCCCAGCGGCACGGCACGGAAATAATACTCATTTTAAAAAATGCCGGAAAATTGGGAGAAAAGAGGTAACTAAAGTTGACATTTTCTTTTGAAAGTACTATTATCTATGATTACCTTGTGTTTTGTGTGAAATTTTTTTTTCTAAAACCGGGCTTAAAAAGCCCCGCATACCTGGGGGAACCCGCCCGGCCGCTGTCCGCTGCCGCCTTGCAGTGGGCCAACGAGGCATATTATGGAAGAGAATGCAGCAACCCCGGATAAAAGCCGTTCTCCGCAGCACATCTTAATCGTAGAAGATGAACCCATCGTCGCTTTAGACGAAAAAAAGCAAGTTGAGAGCTTCGGTTATAAGGTTTTGAATATCGTTACTACCGGCGAAGAAGCCGTTGCCGAAATAGAAAAGGCCCCCCCCGACTTAGTGCTGATGGACATCAACCTGGAAGGCAAAATGGACGGCATCGAAGTAGCCGAAACCCTTAAAGATAAGCACAACATCCCGGTAGTATTCATTACCGCCCATTCTGAAGTGGACACACTGCAGCGGGCTAAAATCACCGCCCCCTATGCCTACCTGATTAAACCCTACCGGGAAAAAGACCTGAAAGTGGCTATCGAGATCGCTCTTTACAAAAGTAAGATGGAGAGCCAATTAAGGCAGTACCGGGACCACTTAGAAGAGCTGGTTAAAGAGAGAACCTTAGAACTTAAAAAAGCTAACTTAGATCTCCAAAAGGAAATCGGCGACCGCAAGGCAGCGGAAAAAGAACTGCGGAAAAGCCGGGAAAATTACCGCAATCTCTTTGAAAACAACCCGGTAGGAATGTACCGTATTTCGCCCGGCAACCATATATTAATGGCCAACCCGGCCTTTGTGCAGATGCTGGGTTTTTCTTCTTTCCCGGAATTAGAAAAAAAACATCCGGGTAAAGAAGGTTTAGCCGCCGCCCCCCCGCGCAGCGTATTTAAAGAGATCATAGATGAAAAAGGAGAAGTCAAAGAGTATGAAACCTGCTGGACGGTAAAAGACGATAGGGTCATTTTTACCAGGGAGAATGCCAAAGCCATATATGATAAAAAGGGCACCCTCCTTTATTACGAAGGGATGATCGAAAATATAACAGAGAAAAAAGAAACCGAAGAGCAGGGCAAACTGCAGGAACAGCAGTTGATCCAGGCCGATAAGATGGTGGCTTTAGGCACCTTAGTTTCCGGTGTGGCCCATGAGATCAACAATCCCAATAATTTTGTGATGTTGAACATACCGGTTTTGCATCAAACCTGGAAAAGCGTGGAGCCTATCGTCGAAGAATATTGCCGGGAAAACGGGGATTTCTATATCGGTCAACTCATGTATTCTGAGATGAAAGAGTCGATCCCCGACCTTTTCTCCGGTATAAAAGAGGGCGCCAGCCGCATTAAAAATATAGTTAGAGAGTTAAAAGATTTTGCCCGCCAGGACACCTCGGAGTTAAATCAATCGGTGGACATCAACTTAGTCGTAAAATCGGCCATTACGCTCACCTCCAATCTCATTAAAAAATCCACCCGCAATTTTGTCGTCCGCTATGGGGAAAACATACCCTTATTAAAAGGGAATTTTCAGCGTTTAGAGCAGGTGGTCATCAACTTGATTCAAAATAGCTGCCAGGCCCTGATGGATGAAGGAAAAGGGGTTTTCGTATCCACAGGCTGCCACGAGGCGTCCGGGGAAGTATTCATTAAAATCAAAGATGAAGGTATCGGCATGAACCGGAATATCCGCAATAAAATCACAGACCCGTTTTTCACCACCAAACGGGACATCGGCGGAACCGGTTTGGGGTTATCGGTTTCGTCGAAAATCGTTAATAATCACGGCGGCACCCTTTATTTTAAATCGGAGCCCGGTCAGGGGACAGAGGCATCCGTAGTATTACCGGTTGAATATGAAATTAAAGAGGAATAGGGGAAATGAAAAGGAGAACCATATGGACAAAATTTTAACGCCGGCAAACCCGGTTTTCATAGTGGATGACGAAACGAATATCTTAAAGAGTTACGAAATCATCCTCAAAAAAAACGGTATTAACAACGTACATATTTGCCAGGACAGCCGCGAAGTGATGGGCAGGTTGAAAAAGCAGGAGATGGAACTTGTTCTTTTAGATTTGACTTTGCCCTATATCAGGGGCGATGAACTGCTTCCCCTGATAGTTGAAGAGCAGCCGGACCTGCCGGTTATTATCGTCACCGGCAACAACAAGATCGAAACCGCGGTACAATGCACCAAGCAGGGCGCTTTCGATTATATTGTAAAGCCTGTAGAGGAAGGCCGTCTGGTGAATGCTGTCAAACTGGCTATCGGGTTCAGGAACTTGCTCGACGAAAACGTCCAATTGAAGCAGCGTATATTTTCTAAGGAATTGGACCGGCCCGAAGCCTTTGCCGACATTATCACCGAAAATTCCAGGATGCAGTCGATCTTCCAATATACCGAAGCCATTGCCAGGAGTTCCGAACCGGTTTTGGTTACCGGGGAGACCGGGGTAGGCAAAGAACTCACTGCCCATTCTTTCCATATCCTCAGCGGGCGAGCCGGGAAATTTATGACGGTCAATGTAGCCGGTTTAGACGACCATTTATTTTCCGACACTCTTTTCGGTCATAAAAAAGGGGCCTTTACAGATGCCTACCAGGAACGGAAAGGGCTGGTAGAACAGGCTGCCGGAGGCACTCTCTTTTTAGATGAAATCGGCGACCTGAGCGCCGCCTCCCAGGTGAAATTGCTGCGACTTTTGCAGGAGAATGAATTTTATCCTTTGGGTTCGGACATGCCCCGTTATTCCGACGTGCGGGTGATTGCCGCCACCAACCAGGATATATATGTACTCCAGGAGAGCGGCAAATTCCGTAAAGATCTTTTTTACAGGTTAAAAGTGCACCATGTGCATATCCCGCCCCTGCGTGAACGCGCTGATGATTTACCTTTGCTTATCGACCATTTTTTGGAGGAAGCGGCCCGGGACCTCGGCAAGAAAAAGCCCACTCCTCCGCCGGAGCTGCCGGTTCTTCTTTCCACTTATCATTTCCCCGGCAATATCCGCGAGCTGCGTTCCATGGTATTTGATGCGGTCAGCACTCACAGATCGAAAAAATTATCCATGGAGAAGTTCAAAATGCTGATCAACAAGAACAAGCCCGAGAACCATATTCCCACGGCGGAATCCAGCAAGGAAGTCAAGCCTTTGCTTTTTTTCGGTGAATCGCTGCCCACCCTCAAGCAGGCCCAGCAGCTTTTGGTCAGGGAGGCCATGAAGCGTTCCAAGGACAACCAGTCTATTGCCGCCGGTATTTTGGGTATTACCAGGCAGGCGTTAAACAAGCGGATAAAAGAGGAGAAGGAGCGAGCCAGCGCTGCCGCCAACGGGGGCTTTAATAACCGGATGGGTCGAACCTGAGAAGCCATCAGGAACGATGGGATGGGTGAAACGGAGCTAAGTTTAAATCCGTAATTTTGGCAAGTATACCTGAAACTTTTGTATAATCTATCGGTTTTGGCAAGTATACTTGAAAGTTTTTCCTGTTTTTTTTATCCGGTGTTGATTTTCTGAGTTTCGCTTTCTAACGTCACCGGGTCATCCAGGAGTTTCCCCGGCATATAACCTGTCTCATACCGGCAGGGATATGGCAAAAAAGTCATAATGTCATGCACCGTGCACATTTGCTCGGAGAGTTTTTGCAGTGGAAGAAGGATAGCTTAACAAAGCTCAAATAGCGAATAACCGGATTAAAATTAGAGCTTATAAACCCTGCGCCGCCGGAGTAGAGACTTCTTTTTCGATTGCCTGCTGCACCAGTTTATTTAACGAAATGCCCAGGACCAAAGATTTCTGTACCGCTTTTTTATGTAGAGCCGATGCGATCCTGACATTAAAGCTTCCTTTGTAGGATTTTTGTAGTGTCTTTCCTGTTTGTTTACAGATGTCTATATAGTCTTCTACAGCTTCTATAAAGGCGGTTTTTATTTCGTCGACAGTGCTGCCTTCAAAAGAAACGAGATCGTTGATGCCTTCGATTTTACCGAAGAACACCCCATCTTCGGCGCTAAAATGAACAGAGCCGATAAAATCTTTATATTGTAGTATATCTTTCATTATAACACCTCCGCAGATTTTAATTCCTCTTCGACGAAATCCAATTGATATCTTTTTAAGATATTCCCGGGATGCGGTCTGTGCAGCCGGATAACATGTTTTGTGAGATCATTCATGAAAGCAGTCCGGGAACCGGATGTTTTCCCGGTCTTCAATTCGTGATAACCTAATCCGTTTAAGAGTGTTTTTAATTCGTTAAAGGTAAAGTTTTTCGATTTCGCCAGGAGTTTCTGTTTTAGTTTATCTAATTTGCTCATCGACTAAATTATAGTATAAAATACCGTTTTTTGCAACTAAAAAATGGTGGCTGAGGTGTCCGGTGCAGCGCCCCAGCCTGCGGGGAGAGTTCGTGGCAGCGAAGGTCGTAATTATCCGGTTCCCCAAAAACTGAATAATTACACGACACCCCCTTTATTTCTTGGGAAGATTCTGCTATAATCAAACAATCGGAGGTTAAAATTGAAAATATTTCTCGATACAGCAAATATAGACGAACTAAAAAAAGGCGTGGCATACGGCATCATCGACGGGGCAACTACAAACCCTTCACTTATCGCAAAAGAAAATAAGGGCTTCATCCCCCTTGTCAAAGAAATTCTCGACGTAGTGCCCGGACCGGTTTCCGTGGAAGTGACGGCGACTTCCGCCGAAGAAATGATAGCGGAAGCAAAAAAATATGCCGAACTTTCAGAAAATGTGGTCATCAAAGTGCCCATTAACTTAGAAGGACTTAAAGTAGTTAAAACCTTATCGGAATCGAATATCAAAACAAACGTCACCTTGATTTTCTCTTCTTCCCAGGCCCTGCTGGCCGCCAAAGCCGGGGCAACCTACGTGTCGCCTTTCGTGGGCCGGATAGACGATATATCGGGCAGCGGCATGGAATTAATAGAAGAGATCGCGCAGGTTTTCGATAACTATTCTATCGAAACGGAAATTATAGTCGCTTCCGTCCGGCATCCCCAACATTTTGTGCAGTCAGCGCTCATCGGGGCCGATATCGCCACTATTCCTTTTTCCACCTTAACTAAATTATTGAAACACCCCTTAACCGACATCGGCATGGAGAAATTCCTAAAAGATTGGGAAAAAGTGAAAAAATAATTATG
>JAGLSW010000875.1 GCA_023135565.1 Candidatus Aminicenantota bacterium
TTTCACTCGTTTCCGGGTGAGGCGCTCGTCTACGCCGATAAAAAAAGGATTGGTCAATATCCAGGGCAGCTTACTAAACCGGTTTTTCACCGCGTAAACCTCGAGAAAATAAACCCCCGGTTCGTCGATTTCTATTTTAGCCGTAGGACGATGACTATTGGCCTCCGGCGGGTCGGAACCTTTTTGAAAAAAGGTTCCGACACCTCCAAAAATTTTTGATGATTTGAAAATTTTACCGTCTCTCTTGACGACAATCTCGGTCTCGAAAGAAAAGGGCAGTTCGATTTCGATGCGCCCCCGGCTCAAACCCGTACTGCCGCCCATTTCGATACTTTCGCCATTTTCGTCGATAAACCGGGCTTCAAAACCGTTGGCCGGGGCAATCGCCTCTACTACATTAAAAAAGTTCCCTTTTCTCAAAGCTGAGATAATCTCCCCGGATGCGTCATGGGGATTTTTACCGGCGTCAGCCCGGGGGCGCTGCCCGCTCTTGACATACACAGTCAGAATTTGCCCCAAAGCCCGGTAAGTAGGGAAATTAAACCAGATTTTTTCGGTTACCTCCAGCCGGGCATGGGCGTCCAACGCATAAATGCCGTAATATTTTCCGCCGGCGTTAACAGCGTTCCATTTGTCTATATTTTGCCGCGGATAGGCGATGGTGTTTAAAAGCGCATACTTCGAATTAAAAGGATACTGCACTAAGAATTTCAAAAATTGCCCTATACTCATCTTTCCGGCATAACTGGAAAGGCTCAACAATTCGATGCCGGTGAAATTTTCGATCTCCCAATCGGTCCAGGCGATGCGGTCGAAAGGGTGAGCAATGAAACACACGCCTTTATCGGCTGTGACTTCGTCGATGGCCTCCTGGGGTTCGGGAGGGAAGATATAGTCCGGGATTTGAAAACCCAGCGCCGTTAGGTGCCCGCAGTTCATGGAGAATTCGGAACCGCCGATCAGCAGGACGTTATTGTAGTAGCCCGTGGCTTTGGCGCATTGGATATTGGGCCTGCCGTGATCTGTCAGGATGACGAAGTCGAGACCCAAAGTCGCTGCTGCTTTGGTGATTTCGTCTATATTTCCAGCGCCGTCGGAGAAGGTAGAGTGCATATGATAGATACCTTTTTGATAGTAAGGCGGCAGTGGGTTGTCGTTTTTTTCTTGATTATAGAATAGGGTAGGGGCGATGGTGATTGCCAGCAGGAAGAGCAGGGCCGGTATTACCGAGTATTTCAGGATTTTTTTAATTTTTATTTTTTTCATTATTTTAATCGACTGAGAAAGTTAACCAGGGGCAGCAGCTTTTCCGAAGCAAAATTCCAATACCCTTTTTGCGCACCGTAGTCAAATATGCAATTCCCATACCCCTCATCGGGTGCGGACGCCGTCTGCTGTTTGGTTAAGGGTTTGGTCATTCTTAACGCACCTCCCAATCACTTTCTATGGCGGTTTTCAGCATTTCATTATTAAAATCGACCACGTCAGTGTGTTCTTTTTCCTTCTCGATGCGGTACAGCCGCAGGTCGTCTTTACCGTCGCCGAATTTATCATAGGCGGAACTATAAGCTTTGACGTTTTCAAAGGAGTGAGTCGTGGCAAATACCTGTACATCAAAAGCGCCGGCTGCTTCGATTATCGCTTTCCACAGGATTTCCTGTGCCCTGTAGTGGAGACCGTTTTCGATTTCGTCGATTAGCACAACTCCGCCGGAAGCTTCATAAATAGCCAGGATAATAGACAGCAGCTTGTTTAATCCTTCACCTACGACGTTTATCGGCAGTCGTTTGTCGAAACCGACGTCGCAGTATAATATATTTTCCGCGCCGATAGATATATCGAGTAAGGCCGGTTCGACTTTTTGGAGAATTTTTAAGATAGTGGCTTCTTGTTTTTTTATCTGCACCTCGCTAAAGCGTTGGGCTGTGTCTTCCAGTATTGTCCTGGGATTGATGTATATCCCCTTAAAAGAATCGGTATAAGGAGCAGAGAGACTCCTTTCAAATTTTTCTCCGCTCCATTTTATTCCCGATAAAAAGGTCGGTCCGGTTTTACTACCGCCTTTTTTTATTGAGAATTCCATTGAGAGCCCATTTATCCTGCCTGGACGTACAGTTTGACTTTCTTTGATAGTAAAATGGGATGAACTGTTGTTGGGTTTTGAGACGCCGGTTTCTTTTGAGGGGTTGATAATTAATAAACGCTTCTCTTTCGGTTTAGTCAGTTCGCCTTCTAATTGGATTGCGGATCGAGTATCTAATTTATAGAAGATAACCGTCCATGAGTAATCGCTGGCTAAACGGTAGCCTCTAAAGTTATTAATGACCACGGGCAGGTCTACATTAGTGGGGCCGGTGAGGAGAAAGATACTTTCCAGCAGGCTGGTTTTGCCGCAGTTGTTTTGGCCTACGAAGAGGTTGAAGCGGCGCAGGTTTTTTAGTTCCAGGCCGGGGATGCCCCGAAAATTTTTAATTTTGATTTTGTTATACATTTTATATGGCCCTCCGAAACGCAGCCGAAAAAATCAATAGAGGTAATTATAATACTTTTCTAAGAAAAAGGGAAATGCTTTTCTTGTCGGAAAAATTCCCGTTTTTTTTCCCGATTCAATGAATTCCCATGAAGTGAATTACTTTGCCCAATTTTCGGTCGAAAAGTCTGGCCGCAGGTCTTCGAGTTGGGCGAATAGGTTGTCGTTGCTAACCAAAATTGCTCCAGTCTCAATTGCAGAACTGGCAATAATGAGGTCTACGTTCTTCTTCTGGAGGTGTTTTTCTGTTTCACTTTTACTTTTGAAGTTCGTTTCTATTTTTTTACGATATGCGTATTTTAGTTCGCCAAATATTTTTGCTCCTGTGCGGTTTAAGGGAATCACAGGAAGTCTATTTAAAAGAGTTTTCTCTGTTTCAGAAAGCATGGATACAAAATCAGGCGACCCACAAGAAATACCGTATTCCAACTCGTACATAGTTAGAATGGGAATAAAAACTTCATCATCATGGGAAAGTGACCCCAATTTGAGAAAAACGGATTCATGGAACTTAGAATTAGGGTCTGAAAGGTAAGAAACGATATCGGTATCCAATAAATACTTTGCCATTGCTATAGGGAAAAATCCTCACGGAACTCACGCGCCATTTTTAGGAACTCTTCTGATTTTCCTTTTAACGGTCCTTTTTGGTGAACTTCATCGGCCAATTGCGCCCAGCGGCTTTTTTTATTAGGTTTTTTGGCTATTTCTTCTTTTTCGATGTTATGTGCTTTTTTCTCTGAGATAAGGCCGTACTGCAGGAGTATTTGTAGGATATTATGCAGGGCGTCTGCTGAGTTAGGCAGGTTAATTGTAAGTTTTCTTTGTCCCATTTTATTCCTCTTTGGTCTTACATTTGGATATTATACTGTATACTATAGATTTATTCAAGCAGTAGAAGAAAAAAAATTAGCTTGCCCCCTTTTCATTTACTTGTTCCATGTTCATAAATTACCCGAATCCCCTCATTTTGTTAAATATTGGCTCAGCACAAATTATCCGAAACCAAAATTTAAAAAAAAGCCGGTATCTATTGAAATCTCCTCGTTTTTCCTTTAAAATTATCTCATGAGAATTGCAGGGATAATATGGCTGCCAACAGTTATGCAGTGTAGGCAATATGGAAAATAAAACCGCCCAAATACCTGATAGGAATTTAAAATATTAAAACCTTGCTTTTTCTTTTAATTTATGGTAAAAAAGAGAATAACAAAATTAGAGGAGGAATTATGAAGGTTCAGGACATACTGGCTGAGTATTCTGATAAGGCTTTAGATCAGCTATCGGCTGACAAAATGGAAGAGGCAGTAAATTTAAGACTTCCCCGTGCAGTTATTATACAGGAAATAGCTTCGGCATTAAGTTCATTATCCTATGTAGCAAGGGTTCTATCCCCTACAAAACCACCCGCCTATGCATTTATCAAACTTCTCCTCGATAGCTCAAACTATTCGCTGCCTATCGATGGTTTTAGAGGGAAAGTGTTATCCGCAGCAGAGGAGTTAGCTTCAAAGGCAGAATCCGGGAAAAGTCTTTCATCCGATAAAGATTATAAATTATATTTGAAAATTTTGAAAACCGCATGGGAAGATGATGTTATAGAACGGAGTGAAGCCTTAATTTTAGAAGCGCTTAGAAATGAATTTGGAATATGGACTCGCGAACATCTATTATTAGAACACCACCCGGATATTAACCCGGTTACGGATTTTTCAAGTGGTTATCTTTCTGTAAGAAATCATTTATTGGTGACCGGTTTAGTATTAACTTACGATAACAATTATATTTTAGCGGAGGAGGCTGCTCTGCAAATCCGCAGAACATGGGGAATAGAGCTTGAAAATAGCTCCTATATGCGCTTTTTGAGTATATTGACAAAAGAGCAGCTTCATACTATCCTGGAAAAAACAGGGTTACAGGTAAGCGGAAATAAGGAAGAGCAAATCCAACGGATCATAAACGCATCGATACCTCCTATGGAAGTACTCAACCTGTTTAATATTGAAGAATTGAGAGAATTATGCCGCAATAATAATATCCAGGTTAGCGGAACGAAAACGGAAGTGATTGGAAATATTATCGACCATTTCGACCAGGGACGCGATTTAATAAAGAAGGAAGTCCAAAAAGATGAAAAAAAATTGCCCGAAGAACCGGAGGAAAGAGAAATAAATAGTGATATACTTACTCAACTTCTTAAAAATCTATCTAACGATCAACTCTATGATGTCCTTTCTGATTGCTTTTTAAGAACCGGTGGCACAAAAGATATTAAAATTAAAAGTTTAGTGGAAAGCCCATGGTCTGAACGAACAATGCTCGGACATCTCCGAAAAGTAGAACTTTCAGATTTATGTCGCAAGTTAGGAATTCAAATTTCCGGGGTGAAAAACGAAATTATCGACCGGTTAATCGAATGGGCTTCGACTATATACAGTAATGCCACAGTAAAAGCCGTCGAAGAAGATTTAATGTCGGAAATGGAATCAGAAACAACAGGTAGCCAAAGGGAAACTGTCGATGTTAGCGAACTGACAGACGCCGGTACCAAAACAATACCCTTGCCGGGATTAAAAGACATCGAGAAGGATTATCCCGACCTTAAACCTGACGAGCAAATAATACTTGCACTTATAAAAGAAACTAAATCTCTTACTGAACACGATATCGAACGTGCTTCAAGACGTCATGGTTTTGAATGGTTTTTAACTAAAGCCCATATGGCAGAGATTTTAGCAAAACTTAAAAGAACCGGAAATATCCCGATACGTATCAGGAGTGTAAGAAGTATTAATATCTATGAGTGGAGCGGAAGCGGAAAAAGTGGCGATAATGAAATGAGAAAACGCTCGGCTCGTGATGTTATCGATGCGCTGCGACAGGGAGTTGTACCCGAAAAAAGTCTCGAGCTTCTGGCAGTGGGTCAGGAAGCAGCGAGAAACCATTTAAAAGAACTACTTGATGAAGTGCATTACGATAAATCTGCTTTTAAATTTATCCGCGGCCCATATGGAGCAGGAAAAACATTCTTGTGTTCATGGCTTCGGCAGTATGCTCTTGAAAATGAATTTGTCGTTTCAACGATAAATATTGGACCGGATCAGCCGTTATCTGATCTACCGGTATTCTTTTCAGGGATTATTCGTGGGCTCAGGACACCGGAGAAGCTTGATTCCAATGCACTGGCGGATGTTTTAGAATCGTGGCTGCTGGCTGTTCATCGAAAAACAGCTCAAATAGAAGGTTTGGAGGCATTCCATCGTTCAACAAAAGAAAAATTAATGCCGCTGGTAGAAGAAAGAATCGAATCGGAATTAGCCGATATCTCAACGATAGACCCATGTTTTTCTTCTGCTCTCAGGGCATTCTATCATGCCAGGCTAACCGGTGACCAGGCCACGGCTGCCAATGCAGTGGCATGGTTAAGCGGTAGTCGATCGATGTCCGGTAAATCTTTGAATATGATCGGTGTTAGAGGATACCTGGAGGCAAACCAGGTTTTTCCCCGAATAAGAGCATTACTTGAAGTTATCGGAGGGGGACAATTAAATGGTCTTCTCCTATTGGTTGATGAATTGGAATTAGTACGAAAATTTCCTCACACCCGTCAAAGAGAACAGGCCCTTGAAACACTTAGATTACTAATCGACGAGACGGGAAAAAATGGTTTTCCCGGCTGTTTGTTGATTTTTACCGGGACGGATACTTTCTTCGAAGATGACAGGGCCGGTTTGAAAAGTTATGAAGCCCTGGATAATAGGGTATCGATACCTATTAATACCCCTAATGGAATGGTAAGTATGCGACAACCTGTTATTCGCTTAGAAGGACTCAACCATGAACGTCTTGTTTCTGTTGCTTTAAAGGTTCGGGATATTCACAGTGATGCTTATGAGTTGGACTTAAGAAAGTATGTATCTGATGAGTTTATAGAAAAATTTGTCCGGGAATTGACTTCATTTGGGGATGAAAATGTTACTCGAAAACCGAGACCTGTTTTGAGAAAACTTATTCATATTCTGGACTTGTGCGAGGAGAACCCCGGGATAAATTTAGATGAACTTTTGGGAGCACGTCGAAATAGAGGCGATATTGCCAGGGATATTGTAGATATACTTAATGAATAAGCTAAAAAAAATGTCAAGTTCAGATGTATTTAGAACACTTCATCCGGGATTACAGGGACTCGTGGCTGAAAAAGGCTGGAAAGATGGTCTTTCGGAGGTTCAGCTAAAAGCTATCCCGGTAATACTCGCAGGCCATGACTGCATAATCGAGGCACCGACGGCTGGAGGTAAAACAGAGGCTGTTTTTTTTCCTACTTTAACTCGAGCATCGCAAGATAAGAAAAAAAGTGTCCAGGTTCTATACTTAGCGCCACTTCGTGCTCTTTTAAATAATATTGAAATTAGGGCGGAAAAGTATGCAGAGGTATGTGGTCTCGATTCTTTCAAATGGCATGGAGATGTAGGACAAAGAGAGAAGATCGATGAATTCCGTCGTCCTTCGCAATTATTGCTCACAACCCCGGAGTCCCTTGAAGCTATACTTTTAAGAAAATCGGGGTGGGTAAATTTTTTTTCAGGACTGGAAGTGGTGATAATAGATGAAGCGCATAATTTTGCATTTGGCGATAGGGGAGGTCATCTTGTCAGTTTGCTTGAGAGACTTGAAAAGGCTTTACAGGTTCCGTTTCAAAGAATTGCATTGACTGCAACCATTGGCAACCCGGAGGAAATGTTAAAATGGTTGGCCGGTTTAAGTAGGGAACCCGGAAAAAGAGTCCATGTGTCCACTAAAAAACAAAAAGAAAAGGACTACCTTATACATTTTTTTGACAGGAGGTTAGACGAACATTATAAAGGACAATATGAAAAACAATCGCTATTCCGAAAAATCGACGCAATTTATAAGATTTTACCCAACAAAAAAACGATTGTTTTCAATGCATCTCGTAGCGGAACTGAAGCGATTGCTACCGCTGTAGGAAAAATGAATCAATCAGGTTCTATTCGGAATCCTGTTCGTGTTCGCACACACCACTCTTCGGTAAGTAAATATTACCGTGAAGAAGCTGAGAAACTTATCCGGGCAGCGGAGGAAACGGGTCTGCAAGCAATTATTAGTACTTCTACTCTCGAACTTGGTATAGATATCGGTGAGTTGGATCAGGTAATCCAGGTTGGCGGGTTGACAAGTTCGAGTGCATTTTTACAGAGAGTCGGCAGGACCGGTAGAAGGGAAGGTAAAAAACAATTTTTTAGAGGAATATGTATTGCAAATAATGACCTGTTACTTTTAACCGCTGTTGTTAGTCTCGGTAAGAAGGGTATTTCCGAAGCCATTCGATTTTCAAGAAAAGCATACCATCTTTTGGCACATCAGTTAATTTGTTTGAGTCTCCAACACAATGGTATTCGTTTGTTAGATGCGTGGGACATATTATCCCATGCCTATTGTTTTTCAGACATACAATTAAACAAATTTGAGGAACTTGCTGCTGAGATGATTAAAAAGAAATTCCTCCGTGAAGTAGACTGTGAACTCGTTGTTGGCGAGGAAGGGGAGAAGTCATTTTTGGGTTCAAATTGGAGAAACCTTTTTGCTGTTTTCGATGGCGCGCCGATGTATGATGTGGTTGAAGGAAAAAAACATGTCGGTACTTTAGATTCAGCTTTTGTGGAATCGTTGACAATTCCTTTTTTGTTTGTTCTCGGAGGTATGGAATGGAAAGCCGAGAAAGTTAATCCAAAAACTAAACAAGTAATTGCCAAAAAAACAAAGATCGGTGAAGCTCCGAGATGGGATGTATTTCAAGGGGCTGATGTCCCGATAGAAACAGCCAAAGAAGCAGGAAGAATCTTGTTCGCAAATGATTACCCCGACTTTTTAGATAATGAAGCAAGGGATGGAATAGAAGCTGTCAGGAATAAATATTTCAATATAAATTGGCATTACGGTAAATGGGTTATAAATGTTTCAGAATCAGGTAATTGTGAAATATATACATTTGCCGGAGATGCGATTAATCGGACTCTTGCGCTATTAATAAGACAGGAAGGAATTAGTAAAGTCACCTCGAGTTATAAGAGAGTTGAAATTAAATCATCCATAAATGATGCGGAGCAAACAACAAGAAATATTTTTGATTTATTGACATATGTTAAAAGTATGGGGCCTGTTGAACTGGAAAGATTAGGAAAAAAATTAACGCAAGAACTTCGCCTTATCGCATTTTCGAGATTTTCAAAATGTTTACCGAAAAACCTTTTTTCCGAAGCATTGGGTGAAAGGTCATTGGATATTGATGGCTTGAGACGTGAATTAAAGAATAATAAACTTGAGATCAAGAAAGATTACATAATACGCTGAAGATAACCTAAACTGACCGGGTGCGTTTCTTAATGTACCACCTCCGCCTTATACCCGACCGGTTACTTTTCATACCCGACCGCCTTTTTTTCGTACCCGACGGCTTTCTTCTTATACCTAACCGCCTACTTTTCATACCCGGACGCCCTCCGCCGGTTAAGCACAGTCAACTAAGCGCTTCGGTGCAGGAGTTGTAAAAATTCCGCTGGAGATAAGGCTTTTACCCTGCCCGGTGTAAAATCCGAGATATTCCCGGTAATGATATATTCGATATTCTCTCCTAATGAACTCACTTCGATGACAGCATCTTCAAAATCCTGAATGGCTGAAAACAAAGAATCCCTGAGAATTTTTTCAGTAACCGGGATCGTGGAAAATATATCGAGCAATTCAGTCAAAACCAGCTTCACCCGTTGAATATCCTTGTATTCTTTTAACAAGAAATAAGAGAGCGTTGTAAATTCATGGGCGCACAAATATCCTTCGATCTGTTTGGTAACACATAAATCAACGATAATTGCCGCATTCTCATGACCTTTACGTTTATTAAGGAAGTCCAGCAGCACATTGATATCAACGGTTATCTTTTTCATGAAAATGCTTTCTCAACTCTTTTTTAAAGGGAATGGGCTTATCGGAAAAAACACCGTACAAATTTACGGTCCTCTCCGACAGGCCGGGGGGGGCATGCTGCTGTTTCAGGTTCTTTAGGTATTGGGCAAACATCCTGGAAATGGATTGTTTTGTCTTCTTAGAAAACTCATGGGCAAAGCGGACTAAATCTTCTTCGATGCTCAATGTTAACTTTTTCTGCATAATACCTCCTTACGTAAGCAATTATAAATCAATACGTAAAAAATGTCAAGGCAAAAAATAGTAAGTGTTCAGTTTTGGAAAAATCTAAAACAGACTTGCC
>JAGLSW010000876.1 GCA_023135565.1 Candidatus Aminicenantota bacterium
AACCCCACTCGCGTGGCCCCGCGGCGTGGAGAGCCTATAAGCCGCCCCCCCGGAGGCAAAGTAATTTTATGGTAGATGAATACAGAAAGAGCGAGAAAATATATCACCCCCGGTTTAGCAAAATACGATTCTCTAAAAAAACTTGAAGGACATGATCCAATCTTCTTTTCTTTTTTATCTGGATATGCCGGGAATAGCTTCCTCTTTGAAGATTTTTTTATTGAGAAAAGATGTTTTGTTGCAGCCGAGCCCGGCTGGGGAAAAACGAGACTATTAAAAGAGATTATTGTTGAAGCAGCCAAAAAGGGGAAGCCGGGCATTTTTATCGATCTTAAAAAAGCCGGTAAAGATCATGAAACCTTTCTCTCGAAGCCCCTCAATATTACCGAAACAATTACCGCGGGCATTTCAGGACAGAAATTAAAGGAAATGACCCTTTTCAAAACAGGAAACTTTGATCTCAAAGATCCAGATGATAGTATTATTTGTCTCGACGCACTGGATGAGGTTAAACAGCAAGATTTTGCAGACGTCGTCGATCAGATCAAATATCTTTCAAAAAAGATGAAAAACACTCACATCGTTATTTCATGCAGGACACATCACCTAAAAAAAAATGCCAACCTCTTTCATAATATGGATTTTATTTACATCGCCATAGAAGATTTTGATGAAGATAAAATAAAACAATACCTGGGCGAATCAGGTCTGACAGCGGGCCAAATAAAAAAAATTCACGATATTTTGGAATCCGGGAATCGCCAATTACCTATTTCCGTCCCCCGTTACCTGGAAATACTAATCGATTTTGTTGATAAAGAAGGCGTCGACAGCTTAGAAAAATTAACGAGAGGGGAATTGCTTGATTTTTTTATCTATCGAAAGTTAGAATGCGAAGAAGATAAAATAAAAAAGCAGCACAAGGATATAACCAAAAGGGTTTTAGAAAAACTGGCGCTTCTTATGGAGATTTATCAAACCAATACGCTCACCAAAGATGAATTGATGTCTTTTTTCGATGATGTAAAATCCGGTTTAAAAAACAATTTCTTACAACAAGTAAAGTTAGAAGTATTCTATGACAGGAGCCTGATAAAGGATAATATAGATACCGTTGAATTCGAGAATACAAGTTTCCAGGAATTCCTGGCGGCAAAAGAAATTTTGAGGTTAGGTAGAACTGAGCAGGTAATTTTTGATCTTGCCGTGGACAAAGAATTAAGAGAGATTTACCCTGCATGGCTCGACACCCTCGAATTTGTAATTGATCTTGACATTTCTATTTTGAAGCCCATACTTGATTTTGCTTCTTCCAGGTCGGAAACGATCAACACTGAAGAATGTTATCGGCTTCTAACAACCATGAATACGAATCGACTGTCTTTAGATCAAAGAAAAGAGATTTTCAAAACCGTTTTAGACTATTATCAACAAAAGTCAGCCTGCATAGATTTGGGAGTTGCTCGCAAGTTATCGTATTATTTCGATATTTCCCAGGATGAACTATTAAAAGGGTACATCGATAAAAGAAAAAGCAGCGGCAGCGTACCCGCCACAAGAAAAGGGAATGTTGCCGAAGTGATAGCATATTTGTTTGAGAATGATAAGCTCGATAATAGGAGAATCTCTTACTGGAAAAATAAATTAATCGAGTTTGCCTGTGATAAAAACCCGGGATTGAATAGAACGGCATTGTCTGCTCTAAGCAAATTGAAAGATTTAAAAGTATTGCAAAAGATTTACCACCTCTTTCAAAGGCACGATGAACTCACTAACCAAGTTTTCCTACAGGCTTGCATCGAGATTAATCCTAACGACCCGTTTTCGATTGACTGTTTTATTATAGGGGGAAAAAAAGGAAATATTTTCGCTCATTCCGGGTTGGAACAAATTACAGAGAGGAAGGCAATCATATACTTACTCGACCGCTTAATAAATAAAAAAGACCATTTTTACCGATTTGTAGACCCCAGTTATAACCGATATAGTGGTAACAAATATGATACAATCTTTCAAAATATAAGAAATGTATACGATCCGGGAATCGAAAAAAAAATGGTAACACTTGCAAACGCTGTAATCAGCGACTCCTTTTCACATTATTTCCGTTTTTCAGATTTTACTGCTCATGTTCTCAAATTAATCAGAGAGAAAAATAAAAGTTATATTTTTGATCTAATTGCAGATGAAAAACTCCTTGATAATATTCAATCTAAATATTCTATTTTTGAACACATCTTTTCACTGCTTTTAAGGAAAGAGCAAATAGATAGATTCGTAAAAGAATTGGAGCCTCTCGCTATCAAAAGAAATATTGCCCTTAACTCGCTTT
>JAGLSW010000877.1 GCA_023135565.1 Candidatus Aminicenantota bacterium
ATGGGAACCACAACCAACTTGCCGCCGTACAACAGGGCGCCGTACATTTCCCATACGGAAAAATCGAAGTTATAAGCGTGGAACATAGTCCATATGTCCCTGCTGTTAAAATCGAAAAGGTTTTTGTCATTCATCATCAACCTGACGACATTTTTATGTTCTATCAAGACGCCTTTGGGTTTGCCTGTAGAACCGGAGGTAAAAATAATATATGCCGGGTCCGAGGGTTGATTGATGTTACCGGGGTTTTGCTCCGGCGCCGGGACACTTACCGGGGAATCGCCAAGCTCATCCAATACGATCGCTTCACGACCCGGTCCTCGCGACAGCTTAGCCTCTTGCGGCAAAAAGGCAATGCCGTTAATTCCTTTCAGTACTTCCTCTCCCGGCAGCTTGTTATTGTTTTTGATGATTTCGCCGATCAATAAACCGAAGGTGATCTCCCCTTCGCCCAGGACAACCAGGTCTATGTTCTTGTCCTGCAAAATGGATTTGTAAGCGCTGGTCGCATAGGGGCCGCCGCCCATAATCGGAACATCGAAACCCCACTGCCGGATCATGGCTGCGGTTTCATGATAAAAGTTTTTATACAGGCTTAACGTGCGCATGCCGATAATATGGGGCTTAAACTCCTCCAGCAGCGCTTTCAAATCCGAAAAACTATCGAAATCAACCCGCGATTTGGCGATACGCCCTGCTACTTTAGTACCGAACTCACGGTGCAAATAAGTGGTCAGGTTAATGAGTCCTAAGGGCGGTTCAAATAAATTTAACCGTTCCCCGCGCCGGCTGAACAACAGGGATGTGTCGAGCAGGAGAACCCGCAGCGCATCTTCAGCCGGCTCCTGCCGGGAAAAGTGGGCGGCTATCTTTTTGTTTAAGTCCGGCACATAGATATGCTCATCGCTTAGGAGCTTCTCTATGCCTAACTCTTCCCTGGTAATACCGACAAAGTACAGCAGTTGATCAAAGGTTTCGATATTTTCGGGGAAATAGGAATTGTACTTTTCTACGATCTCACTTTCGGTTAAGACTTTAGCCTGGTAAGGCAAAACAGCGAGCAGCCGTTCTTTAGAAAGAAAATATTCATTTAAAAACTCAGCCTGGTATCTACGGGTAAAACTCTTTTCAAAGGGTAAGGTGTCGGGTAATTCATGATAATAGGCATCATCGGAACCGGCGATCGCTTCGGGGGAGATACCCTGTTCTATGGCCATCCTGGCCATATCCGTGTTGGGATAAATTTTTAAGATGTGCACATAGGGGAAATCGATCCATTTTGAACTTTTGATAAAATCTAAAGTCATCTGCGCTTCTGCTTCGGTTTCCGTGGGAAAGCCGTGCATGGTAAAAAGCTCGGTGATCACATGAGGATATTTCGTACAAAGATATTCGAGGTTCCGCCGCAGTCTCTCCAGTTTCAGGTTTTTACCGATTAGCGTTTGCAGCCGCGGGGAGGCTGTTTCTAAGGCTAAGGCAATGGTCACGGTGCCGGCCTGGACCATCAAGTCGATATATTCCTCGGTTAATATATCGCCCCTGACGCCATTGGGGAAAAATAACTCCACCTTGAGGCCGTTATCTATTATCATCTTAAAAAACCGGCTGCTGTTTTTCCTGTTTAGATTAAATACATCATCGATTAAACTAAAACGCCGTACTCCCATGTCATAGTAAGTTTTTACTTCTTCGAAAATGTTTTCCGCAGAACGAAAGACATGGGTTTTAGGCCAGATTTTATGGCAGTATAGACATTTATAGGGACAGCCGCGGGTGGCCTGGATGGAAATACAGTTTTTCACCATGGACATGCCGATGTGACGATTGTATTTTTCATTATCCACCAGGCTGCGGTCGGGCAAAGGCAGGCTGTCGAAATCTTTTACCTGGGGCCGGGGTGCGGTGGTATAGGGTTCGCCGGTTGTTAACCCGGGAGATTGCAGCTTGCTGAAAGGATACTCCGCGGTGACGGCGCTCTGGGTCAACAAAATAGGCGTCGCCGAATCATCCAGGATAGAGGTAACCCGGTCGATGGGAGTAATAGTATCGATGGGCAAATAGCTTGCCCCGGCTTTTAAAACCCCGAGTATGGCGGCTATCATTTCCGTAGACCGTTCTAACAACAATCCCACTATGCTGCCGCGACCGATTCCTCTGCTTCGCAGTAAGTGTGCGGTGCGATTGGCTTTTTCGTTCAACTCCCGGTAAGTTAGCCCGGTTTGGGACGCAGGGGGAGCAGCGCCTTCCGCTGCACCGGGAGCCTTATGCTGCGAGCCGGCCCGCAGGCTGGAATAGTCGCTGCTCTGTGCTGTCACGGCGATATTTCCCGGGGTTTTCTCTACTTGCTCTTCGAATAATTGGTGGATGGTTTTACCGGAAGGATAAGCAGCTCCTGTATCGTTAAGATCGAATAACAGCCGGTTTTTCTCGTCTTCCGACAATAGTTCTATGCCTAAAACGGGTTGATCTACATCTAAACAGCTTTTAGCCAATAATCTTTTGAAGTGGCCGGCAGTCCTAACAATCGATTCCTTTTCATATAACCGGGGATTATATAGGACGGCCACTTCTATATTTGTGCCGTTTCTTTTAAAGGAGAACAAAATATCTATATCTAAGTGCTGCACATAAGTTTTATCTTGAATATTTTCCAATAAAAGAACTGTGCCGAACAGGGGAAAACCGGTTCCACCGGGGGGTAAATTCAATTTCCGGGGTAATAGCTCTATAGGATAGGCCTGGTGTTCTACTGCTTCGCTTACGGTCTGCTTAACCATCAATAATAACTCTTTAAAGGTGGCGCCTTCATCGAGGTGATTCTGCAAAGCCAATGCCCGGTTAATCAATTCGCCTGCCACTTCTTCCTTGTAGATAGGCATACCGATGGTAATGTCCTGCTGCCCTGTATATCTATATAACAAAGCCAGCAAACCCGCACTCAAAATCATATGCAATCTATAGTCCGATCCATTACTCATTTGCACGATTCTTGTAGAAAGATCTTCCGGGAAACCGGATTCCAGTGTTCCCATTTGCCGGTCATCATCTTCCTTAACAGGGCTGTGATCATAAGGGAAAGTGGTTTTTACTACTCCAGCGGTAAATTTTTCCAGCCAATAATCCCGTTCTTTAAGATTTTGACCGGCTGCAATTTCTAACTTATCTAAATTATCGACATCAAACATGTCTGCCTCCTAAACAAATAAAAACGAAACACCCTGCCGGGAACTTTAAAAAACAAAATCTCCCTGGTCCTCCTGCAAAGCGGTTGATCCGGGTTTTATTAAGTCATGTGAAATTTTAATTTTTTCTAATTTTATTTCCCTGTCCTGCTGCACGATGGAGATTATATCGTTGAAATATTTTATAAATCTTTTTATTTTCTCTTCTTTAAACAACTGCGTCGAATATATAAATGTAAATCCTACCCTGTCTTTTACAAATTCCCCACTGAGGTACAAATCCACTTTGGTGGTTTTGTTTTCATAAGGAAAGCGTTTTAGGGCCAGCTTAAAAGACTCCGCGGCTGTGGCTTCATCTATATTACGGAAAGCAAAACCCACTTTCATAATATCCCGTAATGACGGCACTTTTTCTAACAAGTCTTCAAAGGGATAATCCTGGTTTTCAAACATGTCGATGGTTCTCTCCGTCAGTTCTTTGAGAAACACTCTGAATGCAATGCCCGCCCCGGGAAAATTCCTGAGCGCCAGGGTATTGACAAACATGCCCAGGATGGAGTCTAAATCAGGATGCCTGCGCCCGGCTGTGGAGGTTAATACGACTATATCTTCCTGACCGGTCAATTTATTCAGCAAGACATAGTAAACGCCGAGCAGCACCATATATAAAGTGCTTCCTTCCGCTAAAGCTATTTCCTGCAAGGCTTTGGTGGTTTCTTTATCTATTTCGAAATAGATGCGGCTGCCGGAAAATCCCAGGGGGTCCTGTTTGTCGAAATCAACAGGCATATTTAACGGGGGAACCTGCCGGGAATAAATTTCCAACCAATATTCCCGGTGCTTTTGCACCGTTTCTTTCTGTGCTTCGCGATCTTGCCATAGGGCATAATCGCGGTACTGGAGCCTGAGGGGGGGCAGTTTCTCCCCGGAGTACAAAGCGGTAAATTCCTCGATACATATCGCTTCCGATACGCCGTCGCTGACGATATGATGAATGTCGATCATCAAAAGATAACGCTCCTCCGCCAGCTTTGCCAGTCCGACACGCAAAAGCGGCGCTGCCGATAAATCGAAGGGTTTTACGAAATTCGTAATAATCTCTTTTTCACTATGGGCTGGGGCCGCACCCTCGTAATACTCGATGGCGAAATCGACCTCTTCATGCACCCTCTGCACCGGGGAGCCGCCAGCAGAAACAAAAGAAGTACGTAAGGTTTCATGCCTGCTTATCATTTCTAAAAATGCGTTTTCCAGCTTGCGGCGGTCTGCTTCCTCCTCTATTATATATAAGAAGGTTATATTATAGGCGGTAGTGCCGGGTGTCATTTGCTGGATAAAATAAAGTCGCTTCTGGGCTGGGGCAGGCACATAGTACTCTTTCTTCTCTACCGGTTCTATGGCGGCATAAATAGATTCCTCTTTATTTCGGCTGCTGATATATGCCGCCAGTTCTTTTACGGTAGGACGGCGAAATACCTCTTTTAAAGGTATTTTTACATCGAATCCTTTATAAATACGGGCGGCTAATTCTATCGCTTTTAAGGAATGACCGCCTAATTCAAAAAAACGGTCGTTTACCCCGGGAGCGGATATTTTTAATATGTCTTCCCATAACTCCACTATACTTGCTTCGACTTCATTTGCCGGGGCTTCATATTTAACGCCGGCAGCTAACATCCCTCCAGGTTCGGGTAGGGCTTCCCGGTCTACTTTACCGTTGTTAGTGAGAGGTATTTGCTCCAATTCTATAATAAAGGCGGGCAGCATATAATCGGGCAGCCGGGCGCTTAAATATTGCTTTATCGCCGGGATGTCCAGGTTATCCGCCGTCCCTGCCCCTTTCTCTTCGGCTCCCGCTTCTCCGCCGCGGTGCGACCGGGTTCGCTCCGCCACTGCATACGTGCATAGGAGTTTATCGCCCGCGTCCCTTTCCTTGAGGATAACACAGGCATCTTTTATCTCCGGGTGAGACAATAAATGGTTCTCTATCTCTCCCAACTCGATCCTGTAACCTCTTATTTTTACCTGCTGATCTATCCTGCCGGTGAATTCGAGATTACCGTCTGTCGATCTCCTGACTAAATCGCCACTGCTGTACATGGACGCGCCGGGCCGGAAAGGATTGGGGATGAACTTCGCGGCAGTTAATTCGACCCGGTTCAAATACCCTCGCGCCAGCCCATCTCCCGAGATAAAGAGTTCCCCGGTACAACCTGCGGGGGTGTTCTTCCTACTGCGATCCAGGACATAAACCTGTACATTAGCGGCGGCTGTGCCGATGGGAACGGAAATGCCGTTGTCACCGCGATAATTATATTTGTAAATCATGCAGCCGACTACTGTTTCCGTTGGGCCGTATTCATTAAAGATTTCCACTTTCCCGGCAAAACTGTCGTGGATTTGGGCCGCCAACTGCACCTTAAGCTCTTCCCCGCCCACGATAAAACCTTTAACTACATCTCCCGGAGTTCCTGGGGTGTTCTCTTTACTATTTATTATCACATTTAGATGAGAGGGGGTCAGCTTTACCATATTAACTCTTTTCTCCGCAATGATTCTCTCTATTACCAACTCATCTTCTTCCCGGCGGTAAATAACTACCCGGTTCCCCGTTGTCAACGGCACAAATATAGAGGTGACGGTGAGATCGAAAGATATAGAAGTATACAATGGAAAACTAACCTTTTCGTTTTTTACATAAGTTTTGCCGGCCCAACATACATAATTGACCAATCCCCGGTTCTCTATCATTACCCCTTTGGGCCTGCCGGTTGAACCGGATGTATAAATAACATAAGCAAGATGCCATGGTTTCGATATATTATCCGGGTGAACCGATCCCGCTTCTTCATCTCCACAAGCGCTTTCCCCGATCTCCATTATTTCACCCGGCCAGTCTATACCGGGTGCTAAACCTGGCGGGGTTAACAACAGCGCTGCCCTGCTGTCTGCTAATATGTACTCTTTCCTGTCCCGGGGATAGTCTATGTCGATGGGTAAATAAGCGGCTCCTGCTTTTAATATTCCCAGCATGGCGCTAACCAAAAAAATCGATCTTTCGGCCATTATGCCGATGATGTCATCAGGGCCGGCGCCTTTTCCTCTCAACCGTTTCGCCAGTTGGAGAGCCCGGTTATGCAGTTCCCTGTAAGTTAAATGTTCATCGGCATCGATTAAGGCCACCCGGGAGGGGAATTGCTCTACCTGCTCCTCGAATAAGCGATAGATTGTTTTGTCCGCGGGATAATCGGCTTGAGTTTCATTGATTTCATAGACGAAATACTTCTTTTCGGCTTGCGAGAGCATGTCTATTTCACACAGGGGGATGTTTTGATCGCCGGTAACCCGGCGCACGATGTTGGTTAAATGGGTTTCTATTTTTTTTATTACTTCGGGATCATAAACGAATGGGTTATAATAAACCAACACGGCCCACTCCTTGCCGGGAGCGACAACTATCGACATATCAAAATTGGTCTGCTCGAAAAGTTCCGACCCGAGAACAGTAAAACCCAGGTCGCTTTTTTTATTGATGGTTTTCAACTCGCTGTCTACAGGATAGTTTTCAAAGGCCACGATGTGCTCGAACAAGTCCCGCTTTAAGCTGGTTCCGGCCTGGATTTCAGCCAGGGGTATGTGTTCATAATTTCTCGACCGGATTACCTCCTGCTGGGTTCCTTTTAATAACTCGGCAAAGGTTGTTCCCGGGCTTCCCTTTATCCTTAAGGGAATAGTATTGATGAATAACCCTACCATGGTTTCAATACCGGGTATCTCTACCGGCCTCCCGGAAACCACAGACCCGAACAGCACATCATAGGTGTTGTTGTACTGCTGGAGCAGTACCCCCCACAATACCTGGAAAAGAGTGCCGGGGGTAACCTGCAATTCATTCATCATTACTTTTAAACGGCCGGTTAATTCCCTGTCTATTTTAAAAACAAACCGCTCCTGTTGGCTGCGGTCTTCCGCTGCCTCAGGACGCCGGGGCATTAGCGAACGCTGGGAAAAACCTTCGAGATACTCCTTCCAGTAACGAATCCCTTTCTCTTTGTCCTGTGCTTCCAACCATTTTATATAAATGCTGTAGGGCCTGACCGCGGGCAAGTTTATGGGGGCTGCTTTTTTTATGGCCATATAAACGGCGAGCAGCTCTTTTAGAAGAACGACGGTACACCAACCATCCATAATAATATGATGAAAACTCCAGGTTATTTCATAAACATCCCGGTGGATTTTTAATACCGAAAACCGGCTGGAGATTTCCGCCGTTAGATCGAAGCCTCTTTTTTTATCTTCACTTTTAAAATTTTCTATATAGGCTGCCTGCTCTTCTTGCGGCAGCGTAGAAATATCCCGGTAATCAACCTGGGCTTCTCTCTTTTTTAAAACCACCTGCACGGGTTTTTTCACTTTATCGAAAATAAAAAGTGTTCTCAAAATATCATACCTCTGTATCAGGCGGTTAAAGGCTTGTTCGAATGTTTTCAAATCGAAATCACCTTCGATCCGGTAGGTGGTCTGTTCAAAATAGGCGGGGGAACTTTTGTCCATTAAATAATGGAACAACATTCCCTCCTGCATGGGGGAAAGAAAATATATATCCTGTATATCGTTTTTCTTTATCATCTTTATCACCTGCGGGGGAGCAAAATTTTAAAAAACCTGCTGTGAAATTCTTTTTTCATCCCAGGTCCTGCTCGCCGAGCACATCGAATACCAATTGGGCTTCCTGCTCGTCGATGGCAGAACTGTAATCGCTGACAGTTAACTCCGTTTCTTCCTTCTGTGTGCAGTGCTCTATTATCCGCAGCAGTTTCTTTTCATACTGCTTTATAAAAGTCGATACTTCCTCTTCAGCAATTGCTTCCTTGTTAAAGGTTGTGGTAATCTTCAATCGACCCCTGATAACCAACCCGGATATGGTCAACAGGTATTCGTTTTCCCAGTCGGGACTGAACTGGTCCCCACCGTAAATACCGGCAGCGCTGAACACATCGTCATCTATGTCCCGATCAAATTGCCCGAAATAATTAAAAGTGATTTCCGGCTTCATACTGAAAAGAATATCCTGCTTGTTCTCCGCGGTTGTCAAATACTTCAACACTCCATAGTCCAAGCCTTTATCGGGGATTCGCCTCAAGTTCTCTTTGGTATTTTTTACCAGCGCTCCTAAGTCCTCACTGCTGCCGGTTTCTAAAACTACAGGGTAAAGAGTAGTAAACCAACCCACTGTACGGGTTATATCTACATCCCCTATCACCCCCTCCCGGCCATGCCCTTCCAGGGCAATCACCACTTTTTCTCCTAACCGGTTTTTCAAGGCCGCAGCCAAAGCCGACAGTAATATGTCGTTTATTTCAGTGTTATAGGCCCGGTTTACTTCTTTCAGCAGTTTTTCCGTATCCTGGACGGTTAATTCAAAAAATACCCTGCCCATATCTTTCAAAATAGCCGGCCGGGAGCCGCTGTTTTTTGCTAAGGACAAAAATTCCGTCTCTTCCACTTCTTTCCAAAAGGGCAGTTCCTTCAATAATACCTGCCGGTTAGAATATTCATGCAATTTTTCCGTCCACTCTTTAAAAGAAGTCGACTTTAAGGGGATTTCTACAGTTTCCAGCGTCTTGCCCTGTAACAATTGTTTGTACAGGGAAGCGAAATCTTCGGATAATATTCTAAAAGATACACTGTCTACTATTAGGTGATGAATGGCAATCAATAGGTAATCCCCTGCTTTTGTCTTAAATAATCCCACTTTGACCAGCGGCCCGCTGCTTAAATCCATGCTGCGTTGTATTTGATTACATTTTTCCCTTATTATGCCGTCATAGGGTGTGCGGTCTATTTCAAAAACTTCCATATCTACTAAATTCCCGTCCAGCCCCCTGTTAAACGGCTTTATCGAGCCAGCTTCCATTTTAAACACCATTCGTAAGGCATCATGGTGTTCAACCAATTTATCGAAAACTTGCCTCACCTTTTCCCGGTCGAAACCCTCCGGGCGATGCAGCAGTACAGATTGGTTAAAATGGTGTTTGCCCGGGAATTTTTTCTCGAAAAACCACTCCTGGATGGGAGTTAGCCGGGCTTCGCCTTCTACGACTCCCTGGAACGGTACTTTCTTTATAGACTGTAGATAATCGGCTAACTCCCTGATAGTTGGAGATTGATACAAATATTTGAGGTCCAACTTCAATTTGAACTTCTGCAGCCGCGCGGCTATCTGGATGGCATTGATAGAATCACCCCCTAAAGAAAAATAAGAATCATCGATCCCAACTTTCTCAACTCCCAATACTTCCTGCCAGATACCGGTCAATATCTTTTCCTTCTCGGTGGTAGGGGGCTGGAATTCAACACTTTCCTCGATCATATCGGCGGGGTCGGGTAAAGATTTCCTGTCTATTTTCCCATGAGGCGTCAGGGGTATCGTCTCTACCTGGACAAAATAGGTGGGCACCATATGACGGGGCAGCCTGCCGAACAAATATTCCCGCAAGCTTACGATGTCTACTTTTTTATCGGAAATAATATAGGCGCACAACTCTTTTCCCATTTCCATATCTTCACCGGCGCGTTTCACTGCATCCCTATCGATTACCAGGGCCTGCTTTATATCTTTATGTTCTATTAAACAACTCTCTATTTCCTCCAATTCGATGCGAAATCCCCTAACCTTTACCTGCTGGTCCCTGCGTCCTAAGAATTCCAAAATGCCGCCGGGCAGCCAACGCGCCAGGTCGCCGGTCTTATAGGACTTACCGGCCTTATCGAACTCATCGGACTTGTTGGACTTATAAGACCTATTAGCAAACTTTTCTGCCGTGAGTTCCGGGCGGTTAAGATAGCCTGCGGCCAACCCTGCCCCGGCTATATACATTTCACCGGCAGCCCCTTGGGGCAGCGGCCTTAATTTTTTATCCAGCACGTAGATTTGAGTATTGGCGGCGGGTACGCCGATGGGAACGGAGTGGTAACAGTCATTAACCGGATCGAATTTGTGAATCATACAGCCGACGGCTGCCTCTGTGGGCCCATATTCATTGTAGATTTCCACCTGACCGTTAAACCCGCTGTGGATGTCCCGGGCAAGCCGGGTATCCAACATTTCACCGCCAACAATAAAACGCTTGATTTTACATGGCAAATCAGCCGCTATTTTTTTATCCCTGATTAAATTCAAATGAGAGGGGGTTAGCTTGATTACCCCTACTTTATTATCGTCCACTATTTCTTCGACTACATTTCCTCTTTCCCAACCGCCGTATATAACAACGCTATTCCCGGTTATTAACGGCGTAAATATAGAAGTGATAGTCAAATCGAAAGAAATAGGCGTAAACAAAGGAAAATTAACCTCTTTTTCTTTAACGTAGTTTTCGGCTGCCCAGAGGACGTAATTAACCAGCGAGCGCTGCTCTATCATAACTCCTTTGGGTTTCCCGGTAGAACCGGAAGTATAGATGACATAAGCAGGAGCGGATGCCGGTTCTTTCCCGGCCGGAGCAGACCCGGGGGAAGAATCGCCGCGGCCTGCTGCACTGCGCCGGTCAACTGCACCGGTATCGCCAATGCTATCGAACTCATCTAAGAATATGGTTCCTATTTCAAAGTCGATCGATTTCTCGATTTTTTTAAATAACCCGGTAGTAGTTACTAAGGTTTTCGTACTGCTGTCTGCCAGCATGTAAGCTATTCTTTCGGGGGGGTACTCGTGATCTATGGGCAAAAAAGCGCTGCCGGCTTTTAAAATACCGAGAATGGCTGTAACAACCTGCGGCGATCTTTCCATCAGTATGCCGATAATACCCCGGCTGTGCGCGGCGCTGCTGCTTAAAAAATCCGCCAGCCGGCCGGCCCGGTTTTCTAATTCCCGGTAAGTGAGGGAAAGCCCGCTTTCCGCTTCCAGTACGGCAGTGTTATCCGGGGTTTGCCGGGCTTGCCGGGCAAATAAGTCCTGGATGGTTATATCCGGCCCGTAATCCGCCCGGGTGTCGTTAAACTCAGCCTGGAGGCGCTTATCTTCCGGGGAAAGTATATCTATATCCCCAATCTTACATTCGACATCGAAAAGGACGCCCTGCAGTACGGTAAAAAAATAATCTATAATGCGCTCGACACTCCTTTTTTCATAACGGCCGGCCCGGTATTCCACTTCCCCGGCGATACATTCTTCTTCCTGCAAAAAAGAAAATATAATGCTGCTGTTTAGGTGTTGGATATATTTCTTATCCTGGATATTCTCCAGTATTATAGATACGTCAAATAAAGAAAAATCCTCTCCTTCATAATCCATTTTTAACCGGGGCAAAAGGGTATCGATGGGATAGTTTTGGTTTTTTATGGCTTCATTAACTATATTCCTGGTCTCGAGCAGCAGCTCTTTAAAAGTTTGCCCGCCCCCTACCTGGAAACGCAGCGGTAAAATGGTATTGATAAGCCCTTCATCTTCTTCCTGCTTGTCTATAGCAGTGGCCACGATAATGTCCTCGTTCCCGGTGTGTTTGTTTAAAAGAATAACTAACGCTGCGGTCAATATCATATGCAGCTTAGGGGCGGAACCGCTGCTTAATTCCATTAGCCTGATAAAAAGTTTCTCACTCAATTTAAATTCGACCCGCTCTCTATGATCCTGGGTCAATCCCTTTTGATAATCATATAAAAAATAGCTCCTTTCGGGTTCACCGGATAGTTTTTTCGTCCAATAATCCCTCTCTTTGATAAATTGACTTTCGGCAATATTTATTTTTTTGGGAATTTCTTTTTGCGGCATTCTTTTCTCCATTAACTCGATGTGTTTAGAAATTAAAATCGCTGTCGTCAGTACGGGTGTTCTTGGCGAAACCGGCACCCTCTATGTCAAAATTTTCACTGATATAGCCTTTCTTACTCATAAAATCAAGCAAAGACGGGACCGCGTTTTTATGTAATCTGCGCCAGCGTTTGTCCGCTTCTACATGTTCATTGTAAGAATAAGGATTGGGGATGCCCAACTTCCGGCAGTGCTCCTCGAAACGGTGCACCCGGCGAAAGGCTTCTTCCCTGGAAGGTTCCAGCGCCGCTCCGGGAGTGTAATATTGAAAAACCAACATATCAGACATTTCCTGCGGGTATAACAACTGGATATCTTTTTGCCAATTTTCAGCGCTGGCCTGCCGGGAATAATGAACCAGGAAATAATTACACTCAGCCTGGAATATGTCATCTTTCAAATCTTCTATTAGGTCTAAAGTCATCTGGAAATCCTCTTCGGTCTCGCCGGGATGTCCTATGACCCAGTATGTGGTCGTCTTAATTCCCGCATAGCCCAGGGCCGAAACAGCGGCTTTTGTCTGTGCAGCGGTAATTTTTTTATTCATTTTATCCAATATGCGCTGTGATCCGCTTTCGGCGCCTAACCTGACCCGGTACAGACCTCCCTGCCGCCAGAGTAAGGTGTTTTTTATGTCCGCCGAGGCTTCATCAACCCTGAAATAGGCGTCATAATACAATGAAACGCCTGATTTTATAAATTCCCCGGCCAGATCCGTGACTACCGGGTTTAATAAAGAATCGGTCATAAAAAACAACTGGTGTCCATATTTTTTATACAAGCCGGTCATTTCTTCCACAGTCTGACGGGAATCCTTTGACCGGTACTTCCCGGAAAGTTTTTTGGCAACACAAAAGCTGCAGTGATGGATGCAGCCGGCTGAGGCGGTGGCTCCTAAATAAGGGTATTTATTTAGGTCTAAGTCGGAAAAATCGGGCACCCCAAGTTCATTAAATTCCAGGATTTTGCCGTCGTTATCCTTTTTTGTATAGACCCGTTGGGATTCGGGCAGTTCACCGCGAAGATATTTTAAGAATAACGCCTCTCCCTGGCCCAGGATAATTTTATCTAAATAATCTTTGCTTGTTTCCAATAGTATTTCAAAGTTGGGGGAATCGGGCGCATGGGTTTCATTGAAAGTTCCGCCTCCCATCAAAGTTCTAACAAGAGGGTATTTCTCCTTAGTTAACTTTAAAACAAACAGCGAGGCGGCTATGGTACATTTATAGGCGGTCACTCCAACTACACCGGGTTTTTCTTCTTCCAGCAGTTCCAGCCAGTAAGCTTTTAACATGACATAAAAATCAGCCATTATTTTGTTTAGCTCGCGGGCTTGACTGTCTTCCACTTCTACATAATAAGAGTTGTGAATCATCGCTTTTACTAATTTAATATATGCGGCTTCATCCTTTTGATTCCAGTGAGCCATCAAATGACTCTGCAGCACATCATGACCGATATTATTAAAATTGCCCTGTTTTTCCGCCGGGACACAGCGCTTCAAACAATCGAAGTAATTATTATAAAATTCGAGACATTCATTTTTTACTATCAAATCCACTGTCTTAACTTCATAGCCATGCCGCTGCAGGAACTCTTTAAGACCGGTTATTCCCAAAGGGGGAATCATAGGGTCCCAGTAGGGCAGTATGGCCAGCAAAATCTTCTCTTTTACAACGCCGTTTCCCGGACTTTTTCGATTCTCTAATTTACTCATTTTAGCCTCCGCTTCGATAGCTTTAAATTTAGATCGTTTTAATTAACTTTCAATTATTACCTTTAAATTATAATCATCCACTGGAAATTCAGCGGGTCCTCGAACAGGGATAACCTCCATTCTAAAAGACCGCGGTCTCTTACAAACGCACTAAAAAAAAACTATAGAAAGAAATCCTCCTCTTCTTCACGAAGCACACTCGGTTTTATAGTAATAAAGTCATGGGACGCCTTGATATCTTTTAATTTTATATCTATATTTGTTATTACCTGGTCCAAAATCTCGATATAATGCTGCAGCATCTTCCCGGCGGTCTCTTCCTTAAATAAAACAGAAGAATAGGAAAGTTTCAATATGATTTTATCGCCTCTTTCCAACACACCCAGGCGCAAATCCGTCTTTATGGCGGAGTTCGAATATCCATAGGCAGCCTGTTTTTGGGCGGGCGCGTCCGTGTCACTCTCACGACCCACATTTTCTAAGGCAAAAACCACTTCATATAAGGGATTCCGGCCGGCCTCCTTCTTAAGATCCAACTGCATATATAAATGATCGAAGGGGTAATCCCGGTTGTCGAAAGCCTGGACTGTATTAGATTTCACAGCTTGCAAAAAGTCAACGAAACTTTTCTCTTCGCCGGGGTTATTCCTCATTAATAACAGGTTGATAAACATGCCGACGATATTTTCTAAACCGGGATAATTCCTCCCCGCAACCGGCGAACCGACGATAATATCTTTTTGCCCCGTATATTTCGACAACAATATGTTAAACGCCGCCAATAAAAACATATACAGTGTGACATCATTTTGTACGGATAAATCGACCAACTTCGTTCTCATTCCTGTTTCGATTTCCGCGAATATGGTACGGCCCTCGAAACGCTGCACCGGGGGCCTGGGATAATCTAAAGGCAGGTCCAAAACGGGTATCTCTCCTTTAAACCTATTCAACCAATAATCCGCCTGTTTTTTCAGCGAGTCGGAATCGAGATTCTTGTTCTGCCACTCTGAAAAATCTTCGTATTGCAGGGGCAGGACTGCTAATTCCTTGCCGTTATACAATTCTATAAAATCTTCTACCAATATTCTCAATGAAACGCCATCACTTACGATATGGTGAGTATCGAAGAGTAAGATATGTTCCTGTTTTCCGGTCTCCAGCAGGCCGACCCGCAGCAAAGGCGCTTGCGACAAATCAAAGGGACGTATAAAATTTCTTATTTTCTTTTCAATCGCACTATGTTTTAAAACTGCCTTACCGGGAGTCGAATCGTGCTCGATGGTAAAGGGCACATCATCGTGAACCATTTGTACCGGTTGGTCTTCCAACATAGAAAAAGAAGTTCTTAAGCTGCCGTGACGTGCGATCAACTGTTTAAAGGTTCCGGCAAGTTTTTCAGTATCGACTGCTTCTCTTAAAGTAATAACTTCCGGCATGTTATAAGCAGTGCTCTCCGGGTGAGTCTGCTGGAAAATAAAGACCCGTTTCTGTGCTGAAGACAATGGATAATATTCCTTTTTACTTGCCGGTTCGATTGTCCTAAATTCGACTGCCGCGCTTCCTCTTATATATTCAGCCAGTGCCCGGATAGTCGGCGTCTTAAACACCTCTGCCAGCGGCAGGCTCACATGCAGGATTTCCTGGGTTCTCGCAGCCACTGCCGCAGCCCGTAAGGATTGACCTCCCAATCTAAAAAAATTGTCGTCGATGCCGATAGAGAAATCCCGGGTATCATCTTCCGTTTGCAGTTCTTTACTTTCGCCTACCTCTTGCCGGATACCCTCATATAGTACCTTCGTCCATATTTCCGCCAGTTTCTTTTCCAGCGCATCCCTGGGGGCGGCATACTCTCCGCTGGTTTCTAACCGGGGTTCGGGTAGGGCGCTGCGGTCGATTTTGCCGTTGGGCGTAAGAGGCAGTTCTTCCATATTCACGAAATAGGATGGGATCATATAATCGGGCAGGGCTATTTTTAGGTAATCGTGCAGCGCAGGGCTGCCGGGAATTTCGTCGCCCACTAAGTAAGCGCACAGATATTTGTCCGCCACTTCATCGCCACGAGCCAGCACTACTGCTTCCCCGATACCGGCATGACTTAACAACCGGTCTTCGATCTCTTCCAACTCGATGCGGAAACCGCGTATCTTGACCTGGTAGTCTAAGCGCCCTAAGAAATCGATTTCACCACTGGGCAGCCAGCGGGCCAAATCTCCGGTGCGGTAAAGAGTGATTGGTGAGGGGTGATTGGTGTAGGTTGAGGAGTAAGCGGCAAGACCTTTAGAGGGTGGGTGCGCCGCACCCTCTCCTGTTTTATAGGGCTTATAGGACTTATCGGACCTATAAAAATCAAGCTGGAACTTCTCTGCGGTGAGTTCCGGGTTGTTGAGGTAACCGCGGCCCACTCCATCGCCTCCGATAAGCAGTTCACCGGCAATACCGGGGGGCTGCGGGCGGTTATTTTTATCGACGATAAATACCTGTGTGTTGGCAATAGGACTGCCGATGTTTATCTTCTCTATCCCGGTGAGTTCCTTGACCGCCGACCAGACAGTGGTTTCCGTGGGGCCATACATGTTGAATATCCTGCCCCGGAAGTTCTTCTTTAAGCTGTCGAATAATCTCTCCGGGAAAGCTTCACCGCCTACCATAATTTCCGCTAACCCCTGCAAGCAGGTCAACTGCTCATCGCTGCTCAACAATAAATTAAGCCTGGATGGCGTCACCTGGAGCATATCGACCCTATTTTTCGTTAAAACGCGGGCCATGGCCTGCGGGTCTTTCTGCTCGATTTCCCCGGCCAAAACAATCTTAATACCGCAGAGTAAGGGCAGCAGCGTCTCCAATACGAATATATCAAAAGAAATAGTGGTCAGGGCCAGGATGGTTTTGCCGGGAACAAAATCGATCAACCCTGTCATGCCTTTCACGAAATTAACCACATTTCTATGTTCGATGGCGACGCCTTTGGGATTCCCGGTTGAACCGGATGTGTAGATCACATAGGCCAAACCGGTGGGATCCACGGCAGGAGCCGGGGCAGCCGCTTTATTTTTGCCGCTTTCGTAGAGGTAAACGCCGTTTATATCCAGTACCTCTTTCTCGAAATCGAGATTTTCAAAAGAGTCGAGCAAATCCTGTTGGGTGAGCAGGAGAGACGCTCCGCTCTTATCGAGCACATATTTAATCCTAACCTGGGGATATTCCGGGTCAATAGGCAAATAAGCGCCGCCGGTTTTCAAAATGCCCAGTATGCCTACCATCATCGCCACTGTGCGTTCTACCATTAAACCGGCGATAACGCCGGGTTTTACCCCTTTGCTTGCCAAAATCCCGGCCAAATTTTGCGCGCTTTCGTTTAACTGCTTGTAAGTGAGCGATACCTGGCCGCCGCCTAAGAAAGGACCGGTAATGGCTGTGTGATCCGGGGCGCTTGCTGCTTGCTGCTCGAACAGCCCATGGATGGTTTTGTGCCGGGGATAATCCACTTCGGTGTCGTTAAATTCCACCATTACCTGTTTTTTCTTTGCCTCGGACATGATCTCGATACCGGCTAACCTTAAGTCATTCTCCAGGATATGGGGTATGGAAGAGACAATCATTCGGAAATACCCTAAGAATCTCTCGACGGTCTCTCCTTTAAAAAGTTCCGTACAATAATCAACGGAAAACAAAATGGTATTACCAGAATCTATAACGGCAATATCCAGGTCGAGAGATGCTTTCCGGGGATCATATTCATAACCCTCAAGTTTCAACGGCACGCTCTTACCCTTTACTTTTTCCCCTTGCGGCAGTATATAATTTAGCATCCTGAACAACACATCGAAGAGAGGATTGCGTCCGGTATCTCTACCGACTTCGATTTTTCCCACCAGTTCTTCAAATTGGTATTCCTGGTTTTCAAAAGCCGCCAGCGTTCTCTCTTTTAGTTCATTCAAAAAATCCCTGAAATTCCTGTCACTGCGGGGATAGTTTCGCAAAGCCAGCGTATTGACAAACATGCCGATTACCGGCAGCAGGTCCGGGTGCCTCCTGCCTGCCGTGGGGGTGCCGATGATAATATCCTCCTGGCCGCTGAGTTTCATAAACAAGACATTAAAAATAGCCAGCAGTAACATATAAAGAGTTACTTCTTCTTTACCGGCTGCTGCTTTTAAAGCGCCTGTTTCCTGCTCACTTAGAGTAAACTTCAACCTTTTACCGGTAAAACTCTGCAAAGCGGGCCTGACAAAATCTAAGGGGAGGTTGAGAACGGGAATTTCACCGGCAAATTGTCCTAACCAGAAATTCTCCTGTTTCTTCCTTAAATCCGCTGCCTCGGGGCTGTTAGCCCACCCGGCAAAATCCTTGTAGCGAATTTTCAACGGCGGGTGTTCCTGCCCGAGATAGGACCTGATAAACTCTTCAAGGAATATCATGGTGGAAGAACCGTCACATACGATATGATTCACATCGATCATTAATATATGTTCGGTTTTTTCCAGTTCTATTAAACCGACCCGCAGCAGCGGCGCACAAGAGAGATCGAAGGGCCGCACAAAAGCCTTGCTTATTTTTTCAATTTCTTCGTCTTTTGCTTTCGATCCCGTTTCATAATACTCTATTGCAAATTCTATATGGTCGGGATCCCGGATGACCTGAACGGGTTCACCGGCGGCTATTTCAAAAGAGGTCCTGAAGCTTTCATGCCTCCTTATTAAACCGCCGATACTTGCTTCGAATCTTTCCCTATCGATATTTCCTACTACTTTAAACACAGTGGGTATGTTGTAACCGATGCTTTCCTTGTGCAGTTCCTGCAAAACATACAATCTTCTCTGGCCTGCAGACATAGGATAATACTCTTTTTCTTCTACATTTTCTATGGTATGCAATATGCTGCTGTCACTGCTATCTTCAATAAACTCAGCCAGTTCTTTGATGGTAGGCCGGTTAAAAAATTCCGTTATGGGCACTTCAGTGTCGGTCTCCTTATGAATCCTGCCGCCAAAGGCGATGGCTTTTAAAGAATCTCCTCCTAACTCAAAAAAATCATCGACCGTGCCGACTTTGTCGATTCCCAGCATCTCCTGCCAGATGGCGGCTAAGGTTTTCTCGGTTTTCGTGTCGGGGGGGACGTAAGCAGTACTCAATTCGGGCCGCGAATGCAGTGCGCCGGAAGAAGTTGCAGCGGCCTGTTCCGCCAGGCCGATCAACCGCGGAGTAATACCGCTCCTTTTTATACGCTCGAAAAGATCGCCGGTGGATACCACTACATGAGGTAGACTCCCTCCGGCTAAAATGCGCCTGAATATTTCGACTCCTTCGGCGGAAGAGATGCCGTCTTGCAGCGCCTGCGGCAAAGCAGCCGGTCGTTCGCTTTTAGCGGCGCCGGTCTTCAACTGCTTTAAAGTAAAATCTTCTATTTCAACGATTTCTAAGCCCTTTTCATCCATCAGGGTGATGTGGTAACGCCGCAGCCCTTTTGCCGCGCGATCACTGCCTGCTGCGCGAACATAACAATAAACTCCTGCCGGAACCGCAGCCCTGATGGTTATTTTCTTGTAGGCGAAAGGTAGGAAAGAACCTCTTTCCTCTTCGCTCATCCTAATCCGCAGCAATGTGGTGGCTGTGTCTAAAAGAGCGGGGTGCAATTTATAACGGTCTATTTCGGCGGCAAATTCGCCGGGCAGTTCTAAAAATCCGAGGCACTGGTTTTGTCCAAAATCCACCTGCCTGACATTATTCCACCGGGGGCCGAATATCATAGCCCCGGATTCGCCGTTGTAAGCTGCCGGATCATAGTTGATCGTCTCTTCACACTCCGCTTTGAGCGCTTCGAGATCGTGTCTTTTCGCTTTTGTTTTTCCTAAAACAGCGGCTTTGCCCCGGGCATGCTCGATCCACTCTTCCCGGCCTGCTCCACGGCGGCTGACAATCGAAAAATTATAATCTTCTCCTGCTTTTTCCAGCACGGTAAGCACTTCTTTCTCTTCTTCTTCGCCTACGACTAAAGGACTAAGAAAATAAACATCACGCAGCTCAAAAACTTTGCCTGCCGCGTGTTTTTCAAAAGCAGCACGGGCCATCTCTAAATAAGCGGTGCCGGGAAGCACGGAATTTCCTCCAATTCGGTGTTCATCCAATACCCAGTGCTTCTTTACATCGAGATGGGATACGAAAATTTCCCGCCCGTTTTCTTCGATTTCATACCCGGTAAACAGGGGATGATCTATTTCTTGCCTCCGGCGGCGAGGGGGGCTTTTTTGAAAAATCGCCCCCCTCGACCCCCCAAAAAACTTTTGATTAATTTCGCTTTTTCCTGGAGTTTGCATATTTTCCTGTCCGGATAGGCGGGCTGTCGCATCTACAGCCATGCCGACTTGACTCCAGTTGTCCCAACTGATGGCGCTGGTGAAGCCCTTACCGGCAAGAGTACGGCGCTGGGCATAGGCATTCAGATAGGCGTTGGCTGCGGCATAGGCCACCTGGCCCACAGGAGCCAGCACAGAACTGATAGATGAACAGAGCATCATAAAATCCAACTGCCTGTCCCGGAAAATGGCATCCAGCACTATCGCGCCTTTGACTTTGGGGGCAAACACTTTTTCACTCAACTCTTTCGCCCTGATCTGTATCAGCCCGCCCCCGGCAATCCCGGCAGCATGAATCACACCGTTTACCGGCCCGAATCGCTTCTCCGCCCGGCTAACTACTGTCTCCATCTGTTCCATATCGGCTGCGTCGGCGCTAAAAACAGCTACCTCCGCTCCATAAGATTCCAACTGCAGTACCTGGCTTATCTTGTGGTAAATGCTGCCGGTTTCATCCCCGGATTCCAGCCGCTCCTGCCACTCTTCCCGGGCCGGGAGAGGAGAAAAATCGGTCAGGATCAAACGCGCGTTATAACTTTCCGCCAGGAATTCCGCCAGCACTAAACCGATACCGCCCAATCCGCCGGTAACTAAATAAACGCCCTTCTCTTTTATAACCGCTTCCTGCTGCGCCGGGCCGATCCGTTCAGCCTTAAAAGTACGCTTCCAGCGCTGCTTGCCGCGGTAAGCAGTATGCATGTCGGGAACTCCGGCGGTTATTTCCGACAGCAGGTTCTCTATCGAGCCTTCGTCCGCTTCCGAACTCGCTGCACTGCTTTCGATGTCTATGGTACGGCATCGTATCTGCGGGTACTCCCTGGATACCACCTGCACCGCTCCCATCACAGTAGCTTTGCCGGGAGATAATACTTCATCGCCCCTGACCGCCTGCACTTCGCTTGTAATCACCAGGATTTCCAGCGACTGCTTCATATTTAACTTGCCGATAGCCCGGCTCAGGTTCAACAAGCTGTAAAACCCCCTGTCCTGGGCGCTGTCGAAACTGTCGAATTCCTGGGCGGCGCTGCCTGCTACCGGTTCCTGCCCTGAGGGGGCTGCGTTCCACGAATGTACGATACGCAGGGGCAGGTCTCCAGGTAAATCCAAGCTTTCCAGTAATTTTAAGTAATCTGCTTCGCTGCCGGGGTCGATGGTATATTCATTATCCTTTAAGGCGGCAAAACCCTGCCCCGCCCTAACTGTGGCCAAACCGGGAGCCTCCTGCTTTAAACGCGCCCACAACCGGGAAGAAAGAGAACTGTCATCACCGAAAAACAACCCTGTCACCGGCTGATCTTCCTTCTCAGACTGCTGTTGGATTAAAGGAGCCTGCTCCCAGGTGGGCACATAAAACCAGTCGGCCATATCGGTCTTCCTGCCACCGGCTTTCTTTTTTTCCGGCGCCGCGACGGGCTGTCCCGCGCCTATCTTATAGGGATTCCCTTCGAGCCAGTAACGCTGCCGCTCAAAAGGATAGGTGGGCAGCGGTATACGCCGCCTTTTCCCGGCGCCGTGAAAACTTCTCCAGTCTATTTTCACTCCATAAAGCCATAACTGCCCTAATTTACTTAATAGGAAAAGGCTGTCGGATTCCTTTTCCCGGGGGTGCTTAATTAGGTGGATAACCTTCTGCGCTTCTTGTTTATCTTTATGCTGCTTGACAAAAGTACTCAAAGTGCGACCGGGACCGATTTCTACAAAAATGGGCTTTTCCGCTTTCAGCAATTCCAGGATACCGTCGTTAAAACGCACTGCCGACCGAATATGGCGGGCCCAATAGGCTGGATCCTGCGCCTCTTCGAGACTGATCCAGCCGCCGCCGACATTGGAAACATAGGGAATTCCAGGCTTATTTAAAGTTACCCGGCTCACGGCCTGCCGGAATTCTTCTAAGATGGGTTCCATCATTTGCGAATGAAAGGCATGGGAAGTGTGCAGCTTCCTGCCTTCATGCCCGGCCTCTTTTAACTGCCCGGCAAAGGCGTCTATATCCTCGTGAGCGCCGGAAACTACACAGTGAACAGGAGAATTAACGGCTGCTAAAGATAGTTTCTTTTTTAATAGGGGCCTTAACTCCTCTTCGGGCAAAGGCACGCTCAACATGGAACCGGAGGGCAGCCCCTGCATTAATTTGCCCCGCAAAACCACCAATCCTAAAGCATCCGGCAAAGAAAACACCCCGGACAGGCAGGCGGCTGCATATTCGCCGATACTGTGACCGATCAAAGCATAAGGTTCGATTCCCCAACTCATTAACTGTTTTGCCAGCGCATACTGCACGGCAAAAATCAGCGGCTGCGCGATTTCTGTATTATTTATGGGGTCTGAATTAGCCACAGAGGGCACAGAGGACACAGAGGAATTGGACTTATCGGGCTTATCGGGCTCAGAGGCGGGCGCTGCCGGATGCTGCTTCTGCTGCTCCGGGTAAAGAATCGCTTTAATATCGAGACCCGACTCTTTCAAAATCTCGAAACAACGATCCATCTCTTCCCGGAAACCGGGTTCGCTTTCATAAAGCTCCCGGGCCATGTCTACATATTGGGCGGCCTGCCCGGGGAACATAAATATTACGGCTTTCTTGCCTTCCTGCGCAACTGCCCCAGGCGCTTGCAGGAGTTTTTCCGGTACTTCAGAAGATGTGCTGCTCACCAACATCCTCCTGTGCTTAAAAGCTTTCCTGCCTAACTGCAAAGTATAGGCCGCATCAGCAATATCTATACCGGGATTCTCTTTTAGATGCCGGGCGAAATTTTCGCTCATTTTATCTAAAGCGGATGGGGTTCTTGCCGAAAGAAGTATCAACTTATATGGCCGTCCACCTGTCTCCAGTCCCTCACCGGCAGCGATTTTATCGCTCTGCCATTCTTCCAGCACTACATGCGCATTGGTGCCGCCGATGCCGAAAGCGCTAACTCCGGCTCGCAGCGGGACCACAGCCTGGCCAGGCGATAAGGGGCCGGTTTTCCATTCGGTCAGTTCTTTCACTACCGAAAAAGGGCTGTCCTCAAAGTCGATCCTGGGGTTTGGGGTGTCGAAGTGCAAAGTAGGTGGGAGCAGCCTGTGTTTCAACGATAGTACGGCCTTTATAAAACCGGTCACCCCGGAAGCAGCATTGAGATGTCCGACATTGGTTTTTACCGACCCGATGCCGCAGTTACCTTTTTTGCCGGTATCGAAGGTTAGTTTTAAGGCTTCTATTTCGATGGGGTCTCCCAAAATCGTGCCTGTCCCGTGGGCTTCGATATAACCGATAGTGCCGGGATCAACCCCCGCTGCTTGCCGGGCGGCGGTAATCACCTCGGCCTGCCCTTCTACACTGGGCGCGGTCACTCCTACCTTCCGGCTGCCGTCATTGTTTATCGCCGAACCTTTAATTACCGCAGATATAGTATCGCCGTCGCCGACTGCATCCTCGAGACGTTTCAACACAACGATACCGGCACCATTGCCGAAAACAGTTCCGCCGGCCGCTGCATCGAAAGCGCGGCAGTGACCGTCCGGCGACAAAATCATACCTTCACGGTAAAGATAACCTTCTTTGTCGGGCAGGTTTATGGAAACGCCCCCGGCTAAAGCCATATCGCATTCACCGTCGATTAACCCGCGGCAGGCCAGGTGAATCGCCACTAAAGAGGTGGAACAGGCTGTCTGCACAATGAGACTGGGGCCTCTCAAATCCAATTTATAAGAAACTTTCGTACTGTAATTGCTATTCAAAAACCCGGTGTCGAGACCTTCTTTCCGGTTGATGTAACTCAACACCGACCAGTATTGATTGGGCGCATTCCCGGCGTAAAGCCCGATCGAACCTTCATAAGAACCGGGATCATAACCGGCATCCTCTAAAGCCTCCCAGCAGCTTTCATGTAATATGCGCAGTTGGGGGTCCATCATCCGCGCTTCTACCGGGGAATAATTAAAAAACGATGCGTCGAAATATTCTATATCTTCCAGTACGCCTTTGGCTTTTACATAGGCGGGGTCCTGGAGCAGTTTTCTGTCCACTCCCCTCTCCGCCAGCTCCCCGGTCGTGAAAAATGAGATGGATTCGACGCCTGCTTTTAAATTTTCCCAGAATGCGGCAATATCTCCCGCCCCGGGAAATCTTCCCGCCATGCCGATAACCGCCACATCAGGCGATGTGCTGCGCAGTTTTTTGACCGCTCTAATTTTCCCGGCGCTGCCTGTCTTTTTTCCTTCGCCCTCTAAATACCCGGCAAAAGAACTAATGGTGGGGTAGCGGAATAAGGCGACAACAGGAAATTCCCTTGCTAATACCTCTTTCAAACCGGCGACTATGTTCAAAATATTGAAGGAGGTGCCGCCAAGGTCGAAAAAATTATCGTTTATTCCTACCTTATCTAATTTAAGCACTTCCTTCCAGACCTTTGAAATATCTTTTTCCAGGCTGCCGGCGGGCGCTGCATAGGTAACCCCCAATCGGGGCCGGATGTGTCCAGGTTCAGGCAGTCCTTTACGGTCTATTTTATTGCTCTGGGTCAGGGGCATCTTCTCTAACCGGACTAAATAGGACGGCACCATATAATCGGGCAATTCTTTCGTTAGATACTCCCTCATCTCCGATATGGTAAATACATCATCCTCACCTGTACCGGGCTTGCGGGGTACAATATAAGCGCACAAATAGGCGCCCTCTTTCTCATCTACTTTTGCCAGCACAACCGCTTCTTCGACTTTCTTTTGTTGAAGCAGCCGGCTTTCGATTTCGCCTACCTCTACCCGGAACCCCCTTATCTTTACCTGCCGGTCTTTCCTGCCCATAAATTCGATACTGCCGTCTAACAGCAGGCGGCCCTGGTCACCGGTCCAATACAAGGTTCCCAATTCTTCGTCCGGGGTGAATCTTTTTTCCGATTCTTCCGGGTTCTTCCAGTAACCGGGGGTGATATAACGGCTGCCTACCAATATCTCACCTACTTGCAGTTCATCCACTTCTTCGCCTTCTTTATCAACAACAAAAACCTGCGTTTCATCTAAAGGCTCCCCGATTAGCGGTTTTTGATAGGCGTCCTTACTGCCGATCAAACAAATGGAATTCACCGACGATTCGGTCTGACCATACACATTGGCCAGGGTAGAGTAAGGAAAAAACTCCTTGAACATATTCACTTCATGTTCCCTGACCGCTTCACCGCCTAAAAGTATAAAACGGAGGCCCTTAAATTCATACCGGCCATCTAAAGTACCGGCAAAAAAGGTGAAAAGCGAAGGCACCGAATGCCAGATGGTGATTTTTTCCTCTATTAAAAAATCGGACAGATTCACACTTTCTTCCCTGCTCCTCATGTCGAAAGGATAAAGGGCAGCGCCGTTATGCAAGGCCCCAAACATATCCTGCACCGAACCGTCATGACAAAAAGATGAGAATAAAGTCATCCTGTCGGAGGCAGTTATAGAAAACACCCGGGTCCAATTCCTTATATAATAGGTGGCATTACTGTGGGTTTGCACCACGCCTTTGGGCCAACCGGTGGAACCGGAGGTGTACATAATATATGCCACTCTGTCTTCAATATCTTCCCTATGGGGATTCTCTTCAGATAAACCCCGCTCTGCCGCTGCCTCTATATTTACAAAATCGATCTTATTCGCTGCAGCCAACTGCTTTGCCCTTCGTTCATGGGCGGAAGAACTTAGGATTAAAGAAGATTCCGAGTTAGACAACATGTAAGATATCCTCTTTTCCGGGTAATCGGTAGAAATAGGCACATAAGCTTTTCCTGCTTTCAGAGTTCCCAATATGGCGGCAATCATAACGGGCCCGTGGTCCAGGAGAAGCCCCACAGTCTCGATATCCCTGCTCTTGTTTTTTTTCGGCCATTCCCGGGTAATCAAATCAGCAGTGCGATTGGCCCAACGATTCAACTCCTCATAAGTATAAGATTGTTTGCCAAACTTAACGGCAGTACTAGCGGCTCTTTTTTCTACCTGTTCTTCAAATCTTTTTATCAGCATATGCCTACGTTTTGCTCCTTTTCTCAAATTTCCGCTTCTTCCGCTTCTTTCCCGCGGATCGATAGGCTTCCAGGCTGCCGCCGGGATTGGCGGTGAAATAATCTACCATTTTGATATATTGATTAACCATATACTCGACCGTTTCCGGTGCGAATATTTTTTTCTTATAAGCCCAATGTATTTCGATACTGCTGCTGTATTCGGTTATATAGGCTTCGATATCGAATTTAACATCCTGCGCCTGTTCGATGTGATAGGGCGCAAACGCCTCCGAAGGCCCGGAAAGCACCTTTCCGCCAAAGTTGATCATATTAATGGAAGCGGGAATATCCGGGTAACGGGTGCCGAATTCTTCAAATACCTTCTCTAAAGGATAGGTTTGATATTGAAGCGTCTCGATAATTTCCCTGTTACACTGTGAAAGCGATTCAATAAAAGGCTGCTGCCCATTTACCCGGGTCTTGAAGATAACACTGTTGACAAACATGCCGATAATGTCGTGCAGCGAGGGATGGTCCCTGCCGGCGGCAATGATAGAACAGGACACCTCTTCCTGGCCGGAAATACGGGATAAAAACAGGATATATATAGAAAGCAGTAGGGAAAACACCGTAGCCTGCTCCTTTTCCGCCAGTCGTCTTAACCGCCCGGTAATATCACTATCCACCATGCACTTGTAAGCAGCGCCGCTGTTGTCCTCGCGGTATTGGGGCCAATCCGCCGGTAATTGCAGCGCCGCTGCGCCCCCTGCCAGTTTTTCCTTCCAAAAAAGATGGGCTTCCCGGCCC
>JAGLSW010000878.1 GCA_023135565.1 Candidatus Aminicenantota bacterium
ATTGGTAGAAGAGTTCCAACCCGAAAGGTATATGAGTCACACGCCCTTGTTCCAGGTGATGCTGGCCCAACAGAACGTGCCCATCCAGGAGGAAGGCGATAACGACCGGTCTGAACCGGGTTTAAAAATAGAAGCTCTGCCGGTGAGCAATAATACCTGCAAATTCGATTTATGGATTTCCGTTACCCACATCGGTGGGCAGCTCGATTTCTTGATCCAATATAACACCGATATATTTGATGATTCCACCATTACCCGCCTGATCGAACATTTCCAGGTGTTAAGCGCGGGAATTGCCGCTGACCCCGACTGCCGCATCGATGACTTGCCGGTGATGTCACAGCGGGAGAAAGAACAAATACTGCTGCAGTGGAACGATACCGGCCGGGAATATGAACTCCGCTGCCTGCATCATGCTTTTGAGCGGCAGGTAGAGGAAACCCCGCAGACAGCAGCCCTCATCTATGAAAAAGAGGAATTAAATTATAGGGAATTGAATCGCCGCGCCAACCGTTTGGCTTACCATCTTTTAGAATCGGGAGTAAAACCCGGCATGCCGGTGGGAATTTGTATGGAACGTTCTATAGAAATGGTAACCGGCCTGCTGGGTATTTTGAAAGCCGGGGGCGCTTACCTGCCTTTAGACCCGGAATACCCGCGGCACCGGTTAGCTTTTATGATGGCCGATGCGCAGATAGATATCCTCCTGACCCGGGAGTCTCTCCTAGAAATCCTGCCGCCTTTCGATAAGCAGGTAGTGTGCTTAGAAAAGGAGGCTTTTGGCGGTACCGCTGCTCAGGACCAGGGCGGCGCGGAAAACCCGGCTGTAGAAGTAACTATCGAAAACCCGGCCTATATTATCTATACATCGGGATCAACAGGCAGACCCAAAGGGGTGGTGGTGCCACACGCCGGTATTTCCAACCGTTTACAGTGGATGCAGGAGACCTACAACCTGACAGTCGAAGACCGGGTACTGCAGAAAACCCCTTTTAGTTTCGATGTGTCGGTATGGGAATTTTTCTGGCCTTTGTTGTACGGCGCCGGGCTGGTGATGGCCAGGCCCGGCGGACATAAGGACAGCGCCTATTTAGTCGAAATAATAAACGAACGGCAAATCACCACCATACATTTTGTCCCCTCGATGCTTGGTGTTTTTTTGGAAGACCCTGCCGTGACCGGCATCGGTTCTCTAAAACGGGTGATTTGCAGCGGTGAAGCCCTGCCCACAGCTTTCCAGCAGCGCTTCTTCGAGATTTTTGCGGATAAGGTGGAACTGCATAATTTGTACGGTCCTACAGAGGCTTCCGTGGACGTGACTTATTGGCCCTGCCGGGCGGAAAATAACCGCCGTTCCATACCTATCGGGCGGCCTGTGACCAACACGCAGATTTATATTTTAGATCGCCGCCTGAAACCCGTGCCCACCGGCATCCACGGAGAACTCCATATCGGCGGCATCCAGTTGGCACAGGGCTACCTCAATAGACCGGAACTAACAGCAGAAAAATTCCAGGAACTGGATAGCAGCGATTGGTCGAAGGGTGCGGCGCACCCACCCTCTGAGAGCCACACCGCTCAGCCCTCACCGATCACCCCTCACCGATCACCCCTCACTCTTTACCGTACCGGTGATTTGGCCCGCTGGCTGCCTGACGGGAACATCGAATTCTTAGGCCGTTTGGATTTCCAGGTCAAAGTGCGCGGTTTCCGCATCGAATTGGGAGAAATCGAGTCGGCCTTGAGAAGCCACCCTTACTTAGAGAATGCGGCTGTGTTTGCCCGGGAAGATATCCCCGGCTCCGGTGAAAAAAAACTGACTGCTTATGTGGTTCCCCAGGGCGATTACCTGTCTATCTACAAAGCAAAATCCGGCTTTGCCCCGGAACAAGACCAGGTGGGCGACTGGCAGGGCGTTTTCGATAACGCATACAGCGGCGAAAGCGGCGGGAAAGAGCCTGCGTTTAATATCGCCGGCTGGGACAGCAGCTATACCGGCGAGCCTATTCCTGCGGAAGAGATGCGCCAATGGGTCGATAATACGGTTGAACAGATACTGGCCTTAAAACCGCGCCGGGTCTTAGAGATCGGCTGCGGCACCGGGCTTTTGCTTTTCCGGATTATTCCCCTATGCGAGTATTACGTAGGCACCGATATTGCGCAGCAGGGTTTAGACTATATCCAGCGGCAGTTGGCAGCAGAAGAGGCAGCCGGGAACAATAAAAAAAGAGCGCAGGTGGAATTGCTGGAACGCAGCGCCGAGAATTTTTCCGGTATCGAAGAGAAAGTGGATGCGGTGATTCTCAATTCCGTGGCGCAGTATTTCCCTTCGGTGGATTACCTGCTGGAGGTATTGACGGGCGCAGTGGAAAAAGTGAATCCCGGCGGTTTTATTTTTATCGGCGATGTGCGTAACCTGCGGCTGCTGGAAACCCAACATGCCTCGGTGGAGTTCTACCGGGCCCGGCCCGAAGCCAGCCGCGATCAGTTGAAACCTAGGGTAGTGGGCCGTATGCACCAGGAAAAAGAACTGCTGATCGATCCGGCTTTTTTTACTGCTTTAAAAGAAAAGCTGCCCCGCATCGAGCATGTGGATATACGATTGAAAAAAGGCCGTTACTGCAATGAACTCTCCAAATTCCGCTGCGATGTGCTGCTGCATATCGAAGCGGAAAATTACCGGGAAATCGCCGTCCCCTTTTTGGATTGGCGGGAAGAAAAATTAAGCCTGACCGCTGTGTCCCGGCTGCTAAAAGAAGAAAAACCCGCTTACTTAGGTATTCGCACGGTTCCCAATGGCCGTTTGGCGCAGGATAACCGGGTGCTGCAGTGGTTAAAATCCAGCGACCATATGGAAACAGTCGGGCAGTTCCGGGAAGCGCCGCCGCAAACCTACGCTGCAGGCGGTGAAACAGCCGCCGTGGATCCGGCGGATTTTTGGCACCTGGCCGAAGAACTGCCTTATGATGTGGAGATTACCCTGCCGGTATTTGCCGCCGGGGAGGCAAAAAGCAGCGATTTCTTTTACCGGGTGGTGTTCAAGCGCTGCGAAGACTCTAAAAGAGGAGCTGTAGTCGTAGACGCCGGGTTAAAAGAGATAGAGTTTGCGCCTCAACCCCGGCATACTTATACCAACAATCCCCTGCAGGGCAAAATCTCCGCTGAATTGGTTCCTGGATTAAAAAGTTTTTTGAAAGAGCAATTGCCCGAATATATGGTGCCGGTTTATTTTATTTTGCTGGAACAACTGCCCCTGACGCCCACGGGTAAGTTGGACCGCTCTGCCCTGCCCCTGCCGGATACAGCCAAAATGCTGCTGGAACAGTCTAAAGAGTTGATCGAGCCGCGCAGCGACATCGAAGCTTTTTTCGTGGACACCTGGTCCCAGGTATTGGAAATAGACCGTCTCGGTATCAACAGTAATTTTTTTGAACTGGGCGGAGACTCTATCAATGCCATCCGGGTGATTTCCAGGGTTAACCGCGAAGGTTTTCAACTTTCCATCCAGGACCTGTACCGCAGCCAGACTATCGAAGACCTGGCCCAGACCGCGAAAAAAAAAGGGCGCCGGGAAGACGAAACCGGAGAGCCGGTTGACGACCTTTTTAAGATGCTGAATCCCGCAGAATTGGTCTTAGATTTGCCTGCCGGTGCAGCGATCGAAGATATTTATCCCAGCACCCCTCTGCAGCGTCACATGTTGAATGTGTTGTTAAACCGGCGCACGGAAGACCCGCCGGTATTTCTTTACCAGCGGATTCACGCGCCCATACCCGCGGCACTCGACATTTCTATCGTAGAGCGTACCTTGCAAAAATTGACCGACCTTTATCCTCTTTTTCGCACCGCGCTGTGCTGGGAAAATCTGGCTGAACCGGTGCAGGCAGTATGTAAGAATGTAAAGATCAGCATCAATTACCGGGATCTAAGCGGGATGCCCGCGGTTGAGCAGGAGCGGCAATTGGAAGAGATGATGCGGGAGGAGTGGCGGCTCGGATTTAAACGGAACCACCCGGCGCCCATGCGTGTCGGCCTAATAAAACTGGCGGACGAACTTTTCCAATATTTCATTACCTGTGATTATCCCCGGGTAGACGGTTGGGGCAGTATCTTCTTTTTTATGAATTTATATGCCTGTTACGGGGCGCTGGCAGCCGGAGGGGATTTCAACCCGCCCACCAACGATTACTATAAAACCTACCTCCACACCATAAAAAAGCAAAGCCGGGAAAAAGCGCAGCAGTACTGGCAGTCTATTTTTGCCGGTTACAGCGGGCCCAAGCCCGTATTGGAGCGCTTTCCCGGCAATGAACGCGGAGATGCTTCGGGTTTTAGCAGGCAGTTCCTTTCCATTTCCAGGCAGGCCACGGATGCGTTGGACCGGTTTTTGAAGCAGGAGCGGCTGCTTTTCAGCACGGTGGTGCAGGCCCTTTGGGCCATGATGCTCCAACGTTACAGCGGTGAAAAGGACGTGGTATTCGGTTTTTTGACCTCCGGGCGTTCTATTGCTTGCGCCGGTGTGGATGAGATGAGCGGGCACGCTATTAACATTCTGCCGGTGCGGATAAAAGTAGATCCCGGTAAGCAATTTAAAGAGTGGCTAAAAGAATTATTGGACAAACATATCCAGTGGACGCAATTTGAATACACGCAGATAGAGGATATCTATGAATGGTTGGGGCTAACTATGGAACGTCCCCTGTTCGAGAATTTCGTAGTGGTACAGAACATTGTCAGGGAGATGGGCAAGGGCAGCGAGTCCTCTGCCGGAAGCGACAGCCTGGATTCTTTTCATGCCAAGATGGAGTATCCCATCAGGTTCGATGTGTATCCCGGCGCCAATATCGGCATTATGTTTAACTATTACCGCCGTTACACAGCCGACACCGTAATCAAAGGGCTGCTGGAGAATTTCAAGGTGGTTCTCGAAGCCGCCGCAGCGGACCCCCACCGGGATGTGGCCGAACTATCGGGATTGATAAACCCACAAAAGTACAAAGATATGGTTGTACCGCCCGGCAGCCTGCTGCTCAGATAGGCCCGCGGCGCGGGTACCCTATGAGGGGTGTTTCCCAGGGTATAGAAGCGTATCGCTCATGAAAAGTTTTGATCAAACTTTTACAAAGGTGCGGTATGCCGCTGGCCCCCAACTTCAATTTAATGGGGGCGTCCCCCGGCAGGGCCGCCGGAGGCAAGATTATATTATAGATAAAATGAATTAATATAGATTTTTTTTTCAAGCCTGAGCTTGAGAAAAAAAGGAGAAAACTATGAAATCGAAAACTAAAAGGACTATCTTATTTATTTTTCTAATGGCGGTTGTGTTTTGTTTACCCGGTCCTGCTGTTACCGCTGCTGCCGGACAGGCGGAACAATCCGCCCCGGAACCGTCCCATAGGGTGCCCGAAGTAGGTGGAAAAATCAGCGTAGACGGTAAACTGGATGAACCCTTCTGGCAAAAGGCCCTGCTGTTGACATTAGATTACGAAGTGACGCCCGGGGAAAACATTAAACCCCCGGTACGCACCGAATTTTTGCTTGCTTATACCCGCACACACCTTTATGCCGCTTTCCGGGCCTATGACCCCCAGCCCGAAGCCATCCGCACCGCTTATGCCGACCGGGACAATTTCCCCGACCACGATTTTGTCGGGCTTATCTTAGACACCTTTAATGAAAAACGCCGTACCTATAATTTTTACTGCAACCCTTTCGGCATCCAGGCCGACGGCATCCAGGGTTCCCAGGGTTGGGTGGAGTGGGACGGCATCTGGGATTCCACCGGCCGCCTCACCGACCGGGGTTACATCGTGGAAATGTCTATTCCTTTCAGCACCATCCGTTTCCAGCGCAAAAAGGGCGACCAGGTATGGCGTTTCGATGCCATACGCAAATATCCCCGCAAGTTCAACACCATGATCGGCTACTTTCCCCGTGACCGCAGCAACTTCTGCTACACCTGCCAGATGAAAGAACTCATCGGTTTTGCCGGGGCGTACAAGGGAAAAAGCCTCGAATTAGACCCCACCCTTTCCGGCTTAGTCACCCAGGAGCGGGAAAATTTCCCCGCCCCCGAATGGGGCGAAAAAGACACCGAATTGGACCCCGGTATCACCGCCCGTTGGGGTTTTACCCCCAATATGACCCTCAGCGCCGCGGTAAACCCCGATTTCTCCCAGGTAGAAGCAGATGCGGCCCAGTTGGACATCAACACCCAGTTTGCCCTTTATTACCCGGAGAAACGCCCCTTTTTCATGGAAGGCAGCAGTATATTCGAAACCGGGCTGCCCGCGGTTTACACCCGTACCCTGGCAGACCCTGAATGGGGCGTCAAACTAACCGGCAAGGAAGGCGCTCATTCAGTGGGATTTTATTCAGCCATGGACAGTATGACCAACCTAATGCTGCCCGGCAGCCAATGGTCTCAAGCCACCACCCTAAGCATGAAGACGCTGGGTTCCGTGCTGCGCTATCGCTTAGATGTGGGAAAGATTTCCACTTTAGGCCTGCTGCTCACCGACCGGGAAGGAGATGATTATTTCAACCGCCTGGCCGGGTTCGACGCATTTTTTAGACTGAGCAAAAAGAAGCATGTCACTTTTCAATTCCTTACCTCCCAGAGCCGCTACCCCGACCAGGTGGTAACCGATTACGGCCAACCGGACGGTAAGTTTACCGGCACGGCTTTAGATTTTATATTCAGACATGAAAGCCGCAACCTGGCTTATTATCTCACTTACCGGCAGGTGGCCCCCGATTTCCGGGCCGATCTCGGCTTTATGCCCCAGGTGGGTTATCGGAAAGCAGCCGCCGGTTTTGCTTTAGCATCCTGGCGCAATCCCGGTTTTTGGTATACTTACCTGGGTGTGGAACCCTCCTTTGAATACGAAACCGACTATGACGGCAATTTGCTTTTCAAGAACTACAAATTAACCTGCCAATACTTAGGGCCTGCCCAGGCCACGGTGATCTTGTTAGGCAATATAGGAAAACAATCCTTTTTGGGGAATATCTTCGACAACAATTACCTGAGTTTTATGGCCAATGTGCAGCCTTCGGGTAAGTTGAAATTGTGGTTGAACGGCGCTTACGGCGACCAGATTGATTTTTCCAATGTGCGTGCCGGCAGCAAGTTTTTGCTCAACCCCGGGATTTATTATAAAGCAGGGCGTCATTTCTCCGTCAGCCTCGATCATATATACGAGCAGCTCGATATAGACGCAGGGCGGCTTTATACAGCCGATGTCACCAACCTGCGGTTAATTTACCAGTTCAGCAGGCGGGCGTTCCTGCGCACCATTTTGCAATATGTCAACTACGATTACAACAGCGATAACTATCTTTTTCCCATAGACCCTGAATTCAAACATTTCTTTACCCAGGTTTTATTTTCTTATAAAATCAACCCGCAGACCGTGTTATTTATCGGTTATTCCGATGATTATTACGGTTATTTGCAGGTGCCCCTGACCCAGTCCAACCGGGCTTTATTCATCAAAATCGGTTATGCCCTTCTCTTATAGGGATAAGGACACGAAACGGAATATAAAGTAACTATTCAGTTTTGGGAAAAGAAAAATTCAAAGCTTTTGTAGGGGGCTTTTCGCTTTTTTAAACAAAAGTTTTGTTCAAGCTTTTTCAAAAGTTTGGCCCCCGGCAGGGCCGCCCAATACTGTTGCCTTAAGCATTATTCAATTTTCCCGATCTTCCTTTGATCCACTTGTTTTTCGCCCTCTTC
>JAGLSW010000879.1 GCA_023135565.1 Candidatus Aminicenantota bacterium
GAACAAAACTTTTGTTTAAAAAAGCGAAAAGCCCCCCTACAAAAGCTTTGGATTTTTCTTTTTCCAAAACTGAACAGTTACATAAAAAAAACTACTCTTAAGTTACAAATTTGTAGTATAATATATCTCTATCTTAATTCTTTATCGGAGGTTCGACCACATGAATAAACAAGGAGTTGACAAAAAAGCTTGTTTCTTTAACACACTGCGGGTTTTGGATTCCCAGGCCGCCCCTTTTTTTGCCGCGAAGCGGCACAGAGGGTGGGTGCGCCGCACCCCCGCGAAGCGGCTTAGAGGACGCCCGCGCCGGGCGCTGTGTTTTCTTTTATTATCCTTATCTATATTATCCTGCGCCGCAACGGAAGAACTAAAACTAAACCTGATGCCCTTTCCCGCCGAAGTAGAACAAAAAGACGGCAAGTTCAGGCTGACCGAAGCTTTTACCGCCGCCGTTAAAGGCCCTCTCCCCGACCGGGTTTCCCGGGCAGCGGCGCGGATGCTGCACCGTCTTTCGGGACGCACGGGAATCTTTTTTTCCCAGGGCACTGTGCCCAGCGGCGGCGACTGGGACTCAGCCGGTTTGGGGCTGATTTATGAAAAACCGGGCCGTCTTAAAGTAGGCGAAGACGAATCCTATATCCTGAAAGTGGCGGCAAACAGGATCATAATCCTTGGAAAAACCGGTACCGGCATCCTGCGCGGGTTGGAGACCTTTTTACAGTTGCTCAGCACAGATGAAGCGGGTTATTTTTTTCCGGCTGTACTCATTAAAGACCGGCCCCGTTTCACCTGGCGCGGTTTACTGATCGACGCCGGCCGTCATTTTTTACCTGTGGAAGTGATCAAACGCAATTTAGACGGCATGGGCGCGGTAAAAATGAACGTGATGCACTGGCATCTGAGCGAAGACCAGGGGTTCCGGGTGGAATGCAAAAGCTTTCCAAAGCTGCACAAATTGGGGTCAGACGGTTTTTATTATACTCATGAACAGGTCAAAGAAGTGATCGCTTATGCCGCAGACCGCGGTATCCGCGTGATGCCGGAATTCGATATACCGGGACACTCAACCAGTTGGTTAGTGGGTTACCCGGAACTGGCCGCCGCGCCGGGCCCTTATAAAATCGAACGCGGTTGGGGTGTTAAAGACCCTACTTTTGATCCGACTCGAAAAGCCACCTATAAATTTTTTAAGAAATTTTTTGCCGAGATGTCGGCCCTTTTCCCGGATGAATACATGCATATCGGCGGGGACGAGAACAACGGCAAGCAGTGGAACGCCAACCCTAAAATCCAGGCTTTTATGAAAAAAAACAACATCCCCGGCAGCCACGCCCTGCAAGCCTACTTTAACAAAAAAATATTGAAAATCCTGCAAAAATACGGCAAAAAAATGGTCGGCTGGGATGAAATTTTCCAGCCCGGACTGCCGAAAGATATTGTCATCCAGTCCTGGCGGGGGCAAAAAGCCCTGCGCGAAGCAGCCCGGAAAGGTTATTTCACCATGCTGTCCAACGGTTATTACATCGACCTGTGCCAACCCACTGATTTTCATTATCTCAACGATCCCATCCCGGCGGATTCGCCTTTGACTGCGCATGAGAAAAAATACATCCTGGGCGGCGAAGCCACCATGTGGGGTGAATTGATCTCCGTGGAAACCGTCGATTCCCGGGTATGGCCCCGTACCGCAGCTATTGCCGAACGGCTCTGGTCTCCCGGTTCTATTAAAGACGTAGACGATATGTACCGGCGTTTAGAGAAGATCAGTTTGCAATTAGAAGAATTGGGCTTGCAGCACATCGTGAACCGGGAGATGATGCTGCGCCGTTTGACCGGCGGGCTGGACACCGGGCCGTTAAAAGTGCTGGTGGACGTCAGCGAACCTCTAAAAATATACAATCGACACAGACAGGGAGTGGTTTACACGCAGTATTCGCCTTTAACGCGGGTCGTGGACGCCGCTGTGCCCGACCCTAAAACAGTCAGGGAATTCCGCCGCCGGGTAGAGCTTTTTTTGCGTGACAAAAGCGATAAAAAGAAAGAAAAATGCCTGCGCAAACAGCTCGTTACCTGGCGGGACAATCACCGGGAATTAAAGAAGATTATCGACAGTTCGCCGGTATTAAAAGAGATAGAGGGTCTTTCCGGGGCTCTCAGCCGGGCGGCAGCGGTTGGTTTAGAAGCCTTAGATTTTATCGTCTCTGCGGAAAAAAAGAGCGGCCCGGCCTGGATAAAGGTGCAGAAAGAGATTCTAAAAAAGGCCGCCCTGCCGCGTGGTCATGCGGAGTTGATGATTATCCCGGCCATCGGGAAGCTGGTAAAAGCCGCCAATAGGTGATTTCGAGAAAAAAATAAAACAGGGTTATTATGATTATGTTAAAGAAGAGAAAGTGTCCCGAGTGCAATGGCGAAATGCTCCCCAAGATTATAAATTTACTTTATAAAAAGGAGCACTGTGAAATGCAGGTAGAAGTAATAGGCATTCCCGCCAATGTGTGCACAAAGTGTTTTTACCGGGTCATTCCCGGTAAGGTAGCGAAATATATCGACTCATTGGTTGACCCGATTTTCGAATCCCAGGTTAAGCAGGAAGAGGTTGTGCTTCCTGCGCCACATATCGACATACAATTCCCAGCGTTAGAGAGGAACGCATACTATGTTTCTTGAAGTTATCACAGCAATACTCAAAATATGGCGAATAGGAAAGCCACAACAATGTACAAAATAAATAAGCTTTCTTGCTTCATCGACTGTATTGCCGCAACTGGAGACGTCGAGTTTCGGACTGTAGGAGATGTATGTCTCACCCTCTTCAAAAATGATTCCGTCAAATTCTATATCTAACATTATTATTATATCCTAAATAGACACCGTGCCTTCGGCGAGCAGGGGGCGCATTTTAAAAAAACTGCCCCCTGCACCCCCGCAAAAACTTCTGTTAAGCTCATTGTTTGGGCAAATCCCACAGCGCTGGTTAATGGCCGCAAACGTTTGCTCATTAAAAGTTTTTGTCCAACTTTTTTCAACCCCACGGCGTGGGGAACCTATAAGCCGCTTCGCGGCAGCGGAGCTGATAGCGCTTTTCGCTTTTTAAACAAAAGTTTTTGTCCAACTTTTTTCAAAAAGTTGGCCGCCGGAGGCTAAGAGGGTGGGTGCTCCGCACCCCCGCCGGAGGCTATTTCGAGTTCTCGTGTACAACAAAACGGGCGTCAACGGCTGCGCATTTCTCCCTTTCAGGCGAAACGATAAAAGGATTAACGTCTATCTCGACAAAACAATCGAAGTCCTTTATCAACTGCGAAATCCGCAGCAGCGTCTCTTCGATATAAGCGATGTCTACCGGCGGAGCGCCGCGGAATCCGGTAAGAAGAGGATAAGAACGCAGCGATTCGATCATCTCTTTGGTTCCCTGGTCGGTCAACGGGTTAATACGGAAAGCAACGTCTTTCATCACTTCTACATAGATACCGCCAAGACCGAACATAATCAACGGCCCAAAAGAAGGATCCGTAGTCATGCCGATGACAGTCTCGATCCCGCCGGTGATCATCTGCTGGACGGCAACAGAAAAATGCTCGCCTTTCTTTAATTTACCGACCCTGGATTTCAACTCTTCAAAGGCTTTCTCCACTTCGCCGTCGGAACGCAAATCAACGATCACCCCTCCGACTTCGGTTTTATGAACAACCGCCGGGGTGGCAATTTTCATCACCACCGGGTAAGAAATCTCCCGGGCTATAGCCGCGGCCTGATCCGCTGTATCGGCATAACGGTAACCGGCTACCTGGACGCCATAAGCGCTGAGAATGTCCAGCGCTTCGTCTCCAACGATAACTCCTTCTTTCCCTTTAAGGGTCTCTTTGATGATCTTTTGCACTCGATTTTTATCTACTTTGAAAGTCCGCACTTTGCCCAGCGGCCGGGCCAGCCAGCTTTTGTAACCGTGAATCGTAGCCAGGGTCTTGGCTATGGCTTCCGGGTAAATATAAACAGGGATATTGTGTTCTTTCAAGTGATCTATGCCCGCCGTGCTTTCTCCGGCTCCCATAAAACAGGCATACACCGACTTGTCGATTCCTTCTAAACTCTGGCGGATGTGCTGCGCCACTTCCAACTGGTCACAAGTGACCGGGGGCACAAATATAGGCATTATAATGTCGAATTCATCATCAT
>JAGLSW010000088.1 GCA_023135565.1 Candidatus Aminicenantota bacterium
AGGGCCGCCGGAGGCAAAGTTGATATTGACTTTAGGAACTATTTCTTATAAAATAGACCTATAAAAAAAACTTAAGGAATTAATCATGAGTGATAAACAAAAAAACACAGGGATTCATCCTACAGCCGTAGTGGACCCCGGGGCAAAAATCGGCGAAAATGTGTCTGTCGGGCCTTACGCTATCATAGCGGATAACGCAGAAATAGGCAGCGGTACGCATATCGATTCCAACGTTAGGATTTGTTACGGCGCACGCATCGGCAAAGATTGCCATATCTTTCACGGGGCGGTGATCGGCGAAATCCCGCAGGATTTGAAATTCGCGGGCGAAGATTCTACAGCCGTGATCGGCGACAGGGCGACGATTCGCGAATATGCCACCATTCACCGCGGCACCAAAGACAGGAAAAAGACCGAAGTGGGTTCCGACTGCCTGTTAATGGCCTATTCTCATGTGGCCCACGATTGTGTGATCGGCGACCGGGTTATTTTGGCAAACACCGTGCAGTTAGCCGGGCATGTGACGATCCATGACTGGGCCTATATCGGCGGCATGGTGGGTGTGCATCAATTCACGCATATCGGCAAACATGCCTTTATCGGCGGCGGTTTCCGCTGCACCCAGGATGTGCCCCCTTTTATTCTTGCTGCCGGGGAACCGCTAAAATACACCGGTTTGAACGTAGTGGGCCTGCGCCGCCGCGGTTTTTCCAATGACACCATCGGCCAGTTAAAAGAAGCCTATAGGTTGATATACCGTTCGGAATTCAACATTTCGCAGGCATTGGAACAAATCCAGTCCGGTTTTGAGTTAAGCGAAGAAATCCGGGAAGTGGTTTCTTTTATCCAGCAGTCCAAACGCGGTATCGTATTCTAAAAAAAGCGGTAGTCTGAAAATATTCTTAAACAAAAGTTTTTTGGGGGGTCAAGGGGGGCAATTTTTCAAAAAAGCCCCCCTTGTCGCCGAAGGCAAAAAGTAATTTCATGGTAGGTCAAAAATATCCTATTAATTTATTTCGGATACATGTAATTCCCACTCTTCGCTTTCTTCATTGTCGAACAACTGGTAGACTTTGCTGCTGCTGACGGTCCAGGGGTAGGGCATCAGCAGCGTTTGATCTTTAAAAGGTAGAAAAGTTTTTGCCAACAATTTCCCGGCGGTGTCGTATACCACGAATTCGTTTTTGCCCGCTTTTTTCTTATAGGTAGGGATATATATTTTATTGTCTGCCACCACGAAGGCGCGGGCCGGGAAGTATTCGGGGAAATAGCCCGATTTTTTTATCAAATTCCTCATGAAATCCCCGGTGAAAAGGGTATGGAGGTCAGCCATAATTGTTTTTTTGTGACTCTCCGACATTTGCATTTTTTTGTAATCGAGATTAATTACCAGTTGTTTTCGGCCCTCTTTATCGAAAACGTGTATGTCATCTTTCTCACCCTGGACGAATATCCTGTCCCCGTGTACATCGTATACGGCTCTACCTTTATTCCCCATCCCCAGGCTAATCCGGTTAAATTTTTTGGTAGGTTGGACATAGTATTCTTTGCGGTATATCTCTTTGACAAATTTGATATCCGGGCCGTAAAGGTTGATGGTCAGGTAGAGAGTTTTGTCTGCCCCGGTATCCTGCGAATAGCCGACAAAGTTTTTCCCTACGGGTTTTAGTGTGGAGCGGAAGCCTATATTCCTCTCTTTTATGTATTCCCCGCTTTTAGAGAAATAGGAAATTCTTCCCTGGCTGTTGACCAATAAATAGCCGGGTGTAACGGTTACATCCAGTTTTTTGACTGCTCCGGGGTGGACTTTGAACTCTTTTGGGCCTTCTCCGGCGCGGCCGAATTTTTTTTTAAGTTTGAAATCTTTTATCGAATAGATAAGGATGTTAGCTCTATCGGTGATATATACCTGGCCTTTATCCACCGTGATGGAATCGGGGCTGATCAATTCGGTCAGGGGGATGATTTCCGCACCCCAAATGAGTCCCTGGAAAAGCAGCAGGATTAAGATAGCGTATAGTTTTTTCATTTTTCCTCCTGTACTGATTTTATCATTATTGCGTAGGTTTGTAAAATAGTATGCCGGAAAAGAAAAAGCAAAATGCAATAATATTATTTTACCGGTTGAGCGGTTTTTGTAGTGTTTTTGGATTTTTGATGTTGAATAAAAAACGAAATGGCCTTATAACCCATTTTCCGCAAGTT
>JAGLSW010000880.1 GCA_023135565.1 Candidatus Aminicenantota bacterium
GGTCGCCGAAGGCAAAGTAATTTCACGGCAGACGAAAGCCTCTATTAATCAGCTTGAGTGGCAGCATAACACACTGCGGTTTCAATGTGCCGTCATTTGATTTTATCATCGATATTTAGTCCTGGATCCTTTTTTGATACTGCTTCAACTGCTCGCGTAACTCGATGGCTCGCTCAAAATCCAACCGCTCCGCGGCTTTCCGCATCTCCATCTCAACCTCGATGATCTTCCGGGGTATGCTCTTTTTGGGTATGTGCTTGGTGTCTTTGACTTCTACTACTTTTTCTTTGATGGCTTTCTTAATGGTGCGGGGCACAATATTGTGTTTTTTGTTGTACTCTATCTGCAGGTTCCGCCTGCGCTCGGTTTCACTGAGGGCCTGCTTGATGGAATCGGTAAGCTTATCGGCGTATAAAACCACCCGGGAATTCACATTCCGGGCGGCGCGGCCAATAATCTGGATCAAACTGCGGGCGTCACGGAGAAACCCTTCCTTGTCGGCGTCTAAAATGCCGATAAATCCGACTTCCGGTATGTCCAATCCTTCCCGCAGCAGGTTGATGCCTACCAGTACATCAAACTCACCCAACCTTAACTGCCTGATAATCTCGGTGCGCTCTAAGGTGTCGATTTCAGAATGAAGATAGCGGGTTTTGATGTTTTTTTCCGCCAAATACTCGGTCAACTCTTCGGCTAACCTTTTGGTCAGGGTGGTGACCAGCACCCGGTCGCCCTGCTCTATGGTTTTACCGGTCTCGCGGAGTAAATCATCCACCTGGCCTTTGATGGGCCGGACAACCACCTGCGGGTCCACCAAACCGGTGGGCCGGATGATCTGCTCGACGACCCGGGCGGAAGATTCCCTTTCATAAGGGCCGGGGGTGGCGGAAGTAAAAAGCACCTGCTGTGTTTTCATATATTTTTCAAATTCGTCGAATCTCAGGGGGCGGTTGTCTAAGGCTGTAGGCAGCCTGAAACCATAATCCACTAAGTTCTTCTTGCGCGAATAGTCGCCTTTGTACATACCGTGCAATTGGGGGATGGTTTGGTGGCTTTCGTCGATGACGATCAAAAAATCCGCGCCGAAATGATCCAGCAAACAGTAAGGTTTTTCGCCGCTTTTCCGGCCATCGAAGTAGATGGAGTAATTCTCGATGCCTTTGCAGTAGCCCATCTCTTCGATCATTTCGATGTCGTAGAGGGTGCGCTGTTTCAGCCTGTGGGCTTCTACCATATCCAATTGCGGCAGCCGTTTTTTCAGGTCCTCTTTGATGCGTTCTACCGCCTGGTCCAGGCTGCCTTCAGGAACCACGAAATGCCGGGCTGGATAAACATACAAATATTTCAAGTCCTCTTTGGGTTTGCCGGTTACTTTTTCGATCTCGGTGAGACGCTCGATTTCATCGCCGAACATCTCGATGCGGATAATATTATTGTAATAACCGGGGATAAAATCTATGGTGTCTCCTTTGACCCGGAAACGTCCGGGCATCAGTTCCAGTTCGTTTCTTTCGTATTGGATGCGCACTAAATTTCTCAAAATCTCTTTTCTTTCGATTTCCAGGCCGACGCTGAGTTCAAAGCCCATGCCGCGGTAATCTAAAGGATTGCCGACACTGTAAATACAGGAAACAGTAGCCACTACGATGACGTCTTTCCGGGCAGCCAATGAAGCAGTGGCTGCCAGCCGCATCTGTTCGATTTTCGGGTTGACCAGGGTGTCTTTTTCGATGTATTGATCTTTCTGGGGGATGTAGGATTCGGGTTGATAGTAATCATAATAAGAAACAAAGTATTCAACCCGGTTCTTAGGAAAAAAATCCCGGAATTCATTATAAAGTTGGGCGGCCAGGGTTTTATTATGGGCGATAACCAGCGTGGGTTTTTGTGTCCTGTCGATCACCCGGGCCGCGGTAAAAGTCTTGCCTGAGCCGGTTACGCCTAAAAGCGTCTGGAAGTTGTAATTTTGTTCCAGGCCGGAAACCAGCGCTTCGATGGCTTCGGGCTGCGAGCCTTTGGGCTCGTAATCGTGCGCTATTTCAAATTTCATTTTTTTCCTCTTTGCTTCCGGCGGGGGTGCGGCGCACCCAGCCTATAAGCTGCTTCGCAGCAGGGAGCGCTTTTGATTCTAAATAAATAAAAGTTTTG
>JAGLSW010000881.1 GCA_023135565.1 Candidatus Aminicenantota bacterium
CTTCAGGGGTGAAGATTTTCGCCGCGGCGCCGCTTTTGTCTATGGCATAAACGCCGCCGCTGCCGCCTACAGCCACGATAAGCCTACCGGCTTTGTCTTCTTTGATGTCCCAGATGAAACGTTCGTCCGGGTTGAAGATTTCCACGTTTTTACGGTCTTTTTCTTTCAGGGTCGTAGGAGATTCGTTCTCCCCTTTTATTTCGTAAATATCGCTGCCGTTTTTCACCGATATTTTTTTACCGCTCTTGATTTTGTATATCCTGCCTCTGGGCGAAGTGCCGGCGTATATGTCACCGCTGCGGGTGAAACATAGGGCATATACATCGAGGTAATCGGATGCAAATATTTCTTCCGCAGGTTGGCCGGTTTTTATTTTGTATACCGATGCTTTGTGGCCGGTGCCCACATATATATCTCCATTGGCGCCAATGTCCAAAGAAAGATAATATTCCCTGCCGGGACCGGCTATCTGTTTGACTTCCGGGCCGATAAAAAGACGGCCTTTACTGTCGAGAGAGGTTCCTTTAAATTCTCCCTTTTGGAAATCATCAAAAGTTCCGACTGCTACTTTTTTTACTTCTACCGGGTAGAGGGTGACAAAAAAAAGTAACAAAAATATCAACACAGCCGGGTTTTTGCTGCTAATGCCCGGCCCCTTATAGGTTGCGGACGCCGTCCGCTTTTTTCTGAACATCGAATGTTTACCTCGCTTTAATTTTCAATTTAAATAATTTGCTGCCCCGGACCACAGCCGGAACTTCTATCTGGTATTCGGTGAACGTGGAATACCTGATCTTCGCTTGATCTTTTGAAGTGGTATTAAACTCGAACACATCCTGCAAGCTGGAGGGCAAATTGGAGTATTCATGCCCTTTTATATACAGTCCCCGGCTCAGGGTCATCAATTTAAAATAAATCCGGTTGTTTTTTCTTAGATTGTTGATGGCCCGGATTAAAGGATTCAATTTATCCGGGAAATAGGGGGCCTGGATATTCTTAGCTTCAAACTTGCCGATCTCGCTCCTGTCCGCTATCAGCAGGTAAAAAACCGTACCGGGACTTAAGTGTGGGGCTTTAAAAGTGGCTTTCTCTTGCCAACTTTTTCCTCTTTCATCTTTCATATAGATGTCGATTTTCATGAGTTCACCGGGTTTGTAGGTGGTTTTTTCTACGATCACATTCTCGATAGCGGTTCTTTTTATGGATTCCACAGCGCTGATTTCGAAATCCATTTTCTGTATCTTTACCTTTTTTTCCCTGTTATTCATTATAAAAAAGTTTATCGCCAGCACCAAACCGCTGAAATCATCAAAAGATTCGGTGCCGCTGAAAATATCATCTATAATGATGTTCCTTTCGTTTTCAATGAATATTTTACCTTTTACCTGCAGCGACATGAAACCGAAATCCTGGTACTCGGCTCCTAAAATACTGTTCAAAGAGATATAAGAGAGCGCCGGGCTTAAAAGCGGATGATCAACCATCTCTATAGCGAATTTTTTATTGCGATTGGTTAAGAATACTTTTAAAGGGATCATATAGGGCGCGCCGCCCAATTCACCCTGCACGGCGGAAAACCTATCCTGCACCACGGTGCCGATCAAGTGCCGGGTGGCCGCTACTTTAAAGGAGTTCATATAGGAAGGAAAAACCGTGATGATCTCGGCTTTGTGCAGGGGGAAATCCACTGCCCCTAAATTGAAAAAAGGATGGCCGAACATATAGACTTTACTGCCGTCTACGTAGGTCACCGTGCCTGAGCCGGATAGTTCGAAATCTCCCTTGATAAGGGGGATAGCCACAGCATCCGCCGGGGCAATTTTAAACAATCCTGCCGCCGCCGTTCCCGGTTTTTTATTCAATTGTTCGGAAAACTTGACGCTTTCGGCCCCGCTGAACACCGGCTTAAAATAGGAAAGAGCAGCGGATTTGAAGCCTTTGTTAGTGGGGATCAATTCTATGGGGGCCATCTCTTTCAGGGGCGAAAAATTCGCTCTTTCAGCGATCTCTTCCCGGATAAAGTTTACGATCTTCTTAATATTTTCTTTGCCGAACTCGATCTTAATGTCGGAAATATCTATCTCGTAAAGGGCTTTATTATAGTCCGAAGTTTTGAGAATATCTTCGATAGGCGTTACCCCGGCAATCGGTTTTTTGGCAAAGTTGAAACCGAAAGCCACCGCCCCGATTATTTTGCCGTCGATATACAGCGGGCTGCCGCTCATACCGGCAATTACTCCTGTTTCGGCCAGTACCGGGGAAATCAGTTCCACGAATATCATGTGCTTATGAGGCGCCAGGGTATTCTCTAAGATTCCCAGTACTTTAAATTCAAATTTTTCGATCTTTGTCCCTTTAAAAATAGTTTTACCTATTCCTGTCATCCCGGTTTTGATTTCCGTTACTTTCATTATTTCTCCGGGGAGAAGAGACATAGACAAACAGGTTAAAATTAAAAACAAAACTACATGCCTCGCGCTAAAGGCGAAACGTAAATGATGGGGGGGTGATACAAACATTTTCTCCACTAATTATTTATGAATTTTCCGATGTGGGTTATAAAGCTATCCACCTGGAAGGGTTTTAAGATAATCCCGTCGGCTCCGATTTCCTTAGAAAAGGCTTCGTCGTATTGGGGGTCTCCGGTTAACAGCACAATGGGGACATCGGGCTTTATGCCTTTCAGTTGGGGAATCACATCTTCGACCCTGCTTTTCCCGAGATTGACGTCTAACAGTACCAGGTTATAATTTCCTTCCGAGAACATTTCAGCAGCGGTTTTTGCATTGGCTGCATCATCGCATTGAATATGTTCCAATTCGAGGAAATCGCGCACCAATTCCCTGATGAAATCTTCGTCGTCTATAACTAAAACTTTTTTTGTGCTCATTATTAGATTATAATAATAGAAATAGCAAAAAAAATCAAGTTTTTTTTTGAGAAGGTATACAGCGTTTTTTTCAAGACTAAGTTTGAAAAAA
>JAGLSW010000882.1 GCA_023135565.1 Candidatus Aminicenantota bacterium
CAAAACTTTTGTTTATTTAAAAGCGAGAAGCGCTCACACGCTGCTCCTTGCGGCGCAGCCGCTTATAGGGTGCCCGCGCCGCGGGCCAAAACTTTTTATAATTTAGAATCCAAAGCACTCACCACGTGGTGGGCTTTAGAAACAAAGGCGCCCACACGCTGTTTCCTGCGGCGAAGCCGCTTATAGGCCGCCCGCGCCGCGGGCTTGAAAATAATGTTGTTTTCGTGGTATGCTTTGTTTTCTAAAACTTATGTAATTTCGGAGGCTTACTATGCTGGACAAAAAAAATTATTTCTTTATCCTGATACTGTTGGGACTTCTCCTAACCGCACCGGGAACAAAAAATCTTCAAGCAGGAGAAAAAAAAGACAATTCCCTGCTTAACTTAAAAAGAATCTATACCGAAAAAGAATTTAAATCCAAATCCTTCGGCCCGGCCCGCTGGCTGAAAAAAAAGAAAGGTTACACCACCCTCGAAGACTCACCCGGGGAAAAAGAAGGAAAAGATATCGTTTTCTATCACCCGGCCTCCACCAAAAAGAAAATCCTGGTGCCCGCCCAACGCCTGATCCCCACCGGCGCCGATGAACCTCTTGAAATCGACGATTATCAATGGTCTAAAAACGGCAAACTGCTTTTGGTTTTTACCGATACTAAAAAAGTATGGCGGCGAAATACCAGGGGCGACTACTGGGTGCTGAACCTGCAAAATTGGAAACTGCAAAAATTGGGCGGCAACGCGGAACCCTCTACCCTGATGTTCGCAAAGTTTTCACCACAAAGCGACCGGGTGGGCTATGTGTGCAAAAACAATATTTTTGTCCAGGACCTGGAAGACATGAGCATTATCCAACTAACCGCCGATGGTTCAAAAACCCTTATCAACGGCACTTTCGACTGGGTGTACGAAGAAGAGTTCTCCCTCCGGGACGGTTTTCGCTGGAGCCCCGACGGCAAGTTTATCGCATACTGGCAGTTGGATAGTTCCGGGGTAAAAAATTTCCATATGATCAACAATACCGGCCCGCTGCCTAAAAAAAAGGACAAAAAGACTCTCCCAAAATTTGAAACCCCTCAAGAAAAAACAAAAGCCGCCCCGGATAGCAGCGCAAACCTCTACCCCGAACTCATCACTTTTCCTTACCCCAAACCCGGCGAAACCAACTCCGCCTGCCGCGTGGGCGTAATCGCTTCCCGGGGCGGAAAAACCCGCTGGTTCGAGACCCCGGGCGATCCCCGCAATCACTACATCGCCCGCATGGAATGGGCGGAAAGTTCCGAAGAGATCGTTCTCCAACATTTGAACCGGCTGCAAAACACCAACCGGGTGACGTTGGGCAATATTCATACCGGGAAAGTGCGCACGGTTTTCACCGACAGCGACGACACCTGGGTGGAAGTTTGTGACGATTTAGAGTGGTTGGACAAAGGGAAAAGCTTTACCTTTGTCAGCGAAAAAGATGGCTGGAAACATGTGTACCGCGTTTCGCGAAACGGTGAAAAAGTAAAAGCCATTACCCCGGGAGATTTCGATGTCATCAGCATAGAAGGCATAGAAAAAAAAGGCGGCTGGCTTTACTATATCGCCTCGCCCCAAAACGCTGCCCAGCGGTATTTGTACCGTTCCCGCTTAGACGGCACGGGGAAAGCGGAACGCATTACCCCCGCGAATCAACCCGGCACCCACGGTTATCAAATATCTCCCGGCGCAAAATGGGCGTTTCATACTTATTCCGCCTTCGGCCAGCCAACCGTCACCGACTTAGTGCGCCTCCCTTCCCACCGGAAAGTGCGCACCTTAGAGGCCAATACCCAACTTAAAAAGAAAGTCGAAACTCTCAAAAAAGGCGCCGCCGGTTTCTTTCGCATCGACATCGGCGGCGGCGTGCTTTTGGACTGCTGGTGCATGAAACCCGCGAATTTCGACCCCGGGGAAAAATACCCGGTTCTTTTGTATGTGTATGGTGAACCCTGGGGGCAGACGGTTTTAGACAGGTGGGGCGGGAACAATTATTTGTGGCACTTGCTGTTGACCCAGCAGGGCTATATCGTAATGAGTATCGACAATCGCGGCACATCCGCCCCCCGTGGGCGGCAGTGGCGTAAATGCATCTACCGGCAAATCGGGATACTGGCCTCAGCGGACCAGGCCGCCGCGCTAAAAGCCATCACTGCCAAATTCCCCTATGTGGATGCAGCCCGGATCGGCATCTGGGGTTGGAGCGGCGGCGGCTCCATGAGTCTTAACGCCATTTTTCGTTACCCTGAACTTTATCGTACCGCCATGTGCATCGCCGCGGTCCCTAACCAGCGGTTTTATGACACCATTTACCAGGAACGTTATATGGGTTTGCCCGCGGATAATGCCACAGGTTACAAAGAAGGTTCGCCCATCACCCATGCCCACCGTTTAAAAGGCAGCCTGCTGATCGTGCACGGCACCGGGGACGATAATTGTCATTACCAGGGTTTCGAAGCATTGGTTAATGAATTGATCGCCTATAATAAACACTTTACCATGATGTCTTATCCCAACCGTTCGCACAGCATCCGTGAAGGAGAAAACACCAGCCGTCATCTTTTTGAACTGCTCACCCGCTATTTAAAAGAGAACCTGCCCCCCGGCGAAAACGAAAAAAAAAGGGTCAGGCCAAAAAGGCATCAAAACAGCGCCGGTAATCAAGCACCCCGACAGGATCAATATGGTTATCATTTTTTTCATATGAAACCTCCTTTTTTTTGATTTTAAGTTATATTATACCACATTTTGTCACAAAGCGGGCGCTTGCCCGCAGCCGAGAAGGGGCCGGGAAGTACATTTCCGACCAGGTTGACCAAAAAGATTTGTTCTCCCAGGATATCGAAAATTCCGGCCCCCAATTGGACGGGTGGGAAAAAAAATTATTACTGATCAGGATAAGCGATTTACTCTTTCAAAAAATGGAGAGTTTATGTTATACTTTGCACTCGGTATAATTAAAATGAAAAATTTAGCACTGAATAGAATGGGTTATCAGCCAATAAATCGGTATACGTATAATCTTACGACGGTAGGACTGACCTGTCAACCCGTGAGGGGAATTGAAGCAGTTTCTTTACCTTTAGAAAATCTACGCAAAAAAACGGGATTTCTCCCCAGCGGCAGTATAGATGGGCTGGAATAATGAACCGGTTGAACTTTTCCGGGCATGAATCTTTCTATTGTAGATTGCTCTGGTTGAAAAAAGGCTATGATTATTTGAGGAGCGGGAATAAATTCAGTCAACCCGATGGCGTTGTTCATTTGGGGGTTGGGAAAAACATGTTGAGCGCTATTCAATATTGGATGACTGCTTTTAACCTGATCGATTCGCGCAAAGAAGTGAGCGAATTTGCCGGTTATGTTTTCGGTACAGTGGGAAAGGATCCATATATAGAAGATCCGGCCACCCTCTGGCTGCTGCATTATTATTTGATAAAGAACAACTTTGCTTCAATCTATTCTCTAATTTTTAATGAATTCCGAAAAGAGAGGGTAGAGTTTACTAAAGAGCATATAGCCCGGTTTATCAAGATAAAATGTGCCGAAAACAAAACCTCTTTCAATGAAAATACAGTGAAGAAAGATACTTCCGTATTTTTGAGAACCTATTTAAAACCAAAAGGAATCTCCAGCGACATCGAAGATAATTTCTCAGGGCTATTAGTGGAGAGTGACCTTGTAGAGGAGATAATAAGAACCGAAGAAAAGTCAAATTGGTACAGGATCATCAGCTCGGAAAGGGAAAATATCCCCGGAGCAGTGATTCTTTTTGCAATCCTGGATAACGCTTCTTACGGAGAATCGATTTCTTTTAATACGCTTCTTTTTGATTATAACAGTGTGGGGAATATCTTTGCTATAAATAGCAACGGTTTAACAAAAAAAATCAGGAAACTTCAAGACCGATACAAAAGCATCGTTTATTACAACGACTCAGGCGTCCGGGAAATTCAATTTAAAGAAAAATTAGATAAATGGGCTGTGTTAGATGATTACTACCGGGATTAAATTTACACCTTCGATTAATATTTTACGAGACGAAGAAAAAGAACTTAGCTATATTCCAACCCCTAACACGGAATCTGTATTCAAGCAATTGGCCGATAATTACTCCTCCGGCTTTCACTCTTTTAATGTTATCGGCAGTTATGGCACAGGTAAATCTTTGTTTTTATGGGCTCTTGAGAAACACCTCAAGGGAGAGCGATTCTTTTCTAAGAATTTCCCCGGTACCTCGAAAAATGGGAGTGGGTATAAATTTTTAAAGATTGTAGGAGATTATCGATCTATTCTTAAATCTTTCGGTTCGGCGCTCCGGTCTGAAGAGGACGGCAGCCGGGTACTGGATGCTCTTCAGCGGTTGTATTCAAAATGCCGCCGGGAAAATGAAGGATTAATTATATTGATCGATGAGTTCGGGAAATTCCTGGAATATGCCGCCAAAAATAACCCGGAAGAAGAATTATATTCCCTCCAAAAAATAGCTGAATTTGCAAATGACACCGATAAAAACATCTTATTAATTGTCACTTTACACCAAAATTTCGATGCCTATACCCGGGGTTTAAGTACCGGCCAGCGGCTGGAATGGGAGAAAGTGAAGGGAAGGTTTAAAGAAATCGCTTTTAGTGAACCCGTAGAACAGTTATTGTTCCTGGCAGCGGCATGTTTATCAGGGGAGACGGGCGGCCCGGAACCCATAAAACTCGGCGGTTTATCGGCAGCTATCAAAGAATCACAGGCTTTTCCATTTGATAATTCTTTAATAGATGAATTGGCTAAAAAGCTATTTCCCCTGGACATGTTGTCCGCGGCCCTTTTAACCCGGGCGCTGCAAAAATACGGTCAGAACGAGCGTTCTCTATTTACTTTCCTGGCCTCCCGGGGTGAAACGGGCATCGAGAATATAAAAGAACTTAAAGAATCATTCTACCACATCGGCTGCGTGTACGACTATTTAATCCGGGATTTTTATTACTACCTGTTTACCAAATACAACCCCGATTACCTCCAGTGGACCGCAGTGCGCAGCGCCCTGGAACGGGCGGAACCTTTTTTGGGGGATAAACATTTCGATGCGGCTAAATTAATCAAAACTATCGGTTTGTTAAACATATTTGCCTCGAAAGCAGCAGCCATCGATGAAGCATTTCTTTTGAAGTACGGGAATATTTCCCTGGGGATAAAAGACCCCGGACAAATCATCGAGCAGTTAAAAAACAGGAAAATTATCCGCTACCGGGAATTTAATAGATGCTTTGTACTATTCGAGGGAACGGACTTAGATATCGATATGGAAATCAGGCGGGCAGGCTCGTCTGTGGATCTCCCAGGTGACACTGCGCACAAATTACAGGAATATTTTTATTTCCCCCATTTAATGGCCAGGGCCGTATATTTCAAACTTGGAACCCCGCGTTTTTTCTCCTTCCGCCTATCCATGGAACCGGTTCGAGAAGTACCTACAGGTGAAACAGATGGAATTATAAATCTTGTTTTTAACCCTGAATTAGAAAACGAATCTATACTCGGTTTATCTGGAAACTGCCGCGAAGCAATATTATTCGGCTTATTTCAAAAGCCCGGCGAGATCAAAGAGATATTGTTGGAGATCGAAAAGATTAAACATGTCATAAATATCCATCCCGACGACCGGGTGGCTCAAAAGGAACTCAAGACCATCCTTGCTCACCTTGTCGATGAGTTGAATAAAAAAATGATGAATCATCTCTATGAATCTAAAGACATCACCTGGATATTTAACGGTCAAGTGCAAAGCATAAAAAGCAAAAGAGAATTTAACCGGCTCCTATCTTCGATTTGTGAAAAAATCTACCCTCATACGCCCCTGTTTCTCAATGAATTGATTAACCGCCATAAGCTCTCCGGGACCATCTCTTCAGCCAGGAAAAACTTTTTTCACCACCTGGTAAACCATTGGCGTGAAAAGGATTTAGGTTTTCCCGGGAATAAGTATCCACCTGAGAAAGCCATATATCTTAGTTTGCTCAAGGAAACCGGGATTCAGAAAGAATTAGAATTTTCCATGACCCTGGATAAACCGGCAGCCCCCTCATTCCTGGAATTATGGGAAGCCTGCGAAAACTTTTTGTATTCAACCCGGAAACACAAAAGAAATGCCGCCGATTTGATAGAGACATTAACCGGCAAGCCCTTTAAGCTGAAAAATGGCTTTGTTGAATTCTGGCTGCCCCTTTATTTTTTCATAAAAAGAGATGATTACGCGCTTTTTTCCGCTGACATTTATGTGCCCCACTTGAATTTAGAAACGCTGCAATTGCTCACCCGGAAGCCTCAAAAGTACAGCATTAAGGCGTTTGATGTAGACGGCGTCAGGATCGATTTGTTTAACAGGTACCGGATGATCGTTAAGCAGGACAGCCGGGACGCTTTTACCAATTCGGTATTTATCGAGACCATACGTCCTTTCCTGGTATTTTATACCGGCTTGCCGGAGTACACCAAACAAACCGAAAGACTGTCACGTAATGCCATGGCCCTAAGAGATGCGCTGTCCTCTGCCAGGGAACCGGAAAAAACATTTTTCGAGGATTTACCCCGGGCATTGGGTTTTTCCATTTCCGGTCTATCCGGCCCGGGAAAGGATTTAGAAACCTTTGTCCGGCAATTGCAGGAAGGAATCAGGGAATTAAGAAATTGTTACGACGCACTTTTAGATCGAATCGAAGGTTTTTTATTAAACGAGTTAGGGACAAAAAATTTAAGTTTTGAAGCTTACAAAACGGTTGTGCAGGAAAGGTTTCGTTCGATAAAAGAATATTTGCTGCTGCCCCATCAAAAAACTTTTTATACCCGGCTGTTTTCGGAGATAGAAGACAGGAAAACCTGGCTCAAATCGCTTATCCAGGGTTTGTTGGGGAAATCGCCCGGAAATATGGTGGACCGGGATGAACCTCTATTACATGAAAAAATAAAGGATATTATTTTCGAGTTAGACAGTTTATGTGAATTTGCCGGGCAGTCCATCGACCCCGAAGTGGAGGAGTTTTTTAAGATTAAGCTTGTCTCCTCGGTTGGGGGGCTGAAAAAAAAAATCCTCCGTTGTCCGAAAGAGAAGGTAGAAGGAGCAGAGAAATTACAGGAAACGATTAAATCGAAGTTGACAAAAGATAAAAAAACCAATATCATAGCATTGTTGAGTTTATTAAAAGATGAAATGAATGATGAGTAAAACAAGGCATTTATTAGGTGTTTCAGGCGGAAAAGACAGTGCTGCCTTAGCCATTTATCTAAAGGAAAAATACCCTCAATTAGAAATCGAATATTATTTTTGCGACACCGGCAAGGAATTAGTGGAAACCTACCGGTTTGTCGATGATCTTGAAGCTTTTTTAGGAAAAAAAATTATCCGCTTAAAAGCAGCGGAAGGTAATGTCAATAGCCCTTTCGATTTTTATTATGATTTATATAACGGTTATTTGCCCTCCAAACACGCCCGTTGGTGCACCAAGAACATGAAATTAGTCCCTTTCGAGCAGTTTGTAGGCAGTGACCCGGTGATTTCTTATGTAGCCATCCGCGGGGACGAAGACCGGGACGGCTACATTTCCCGGAAGTCGAACATTCAATCTATTTTCCCCTTCCGGCATAATATATGGAGTGAAGATGTCATCGGCAAAGTATTAAAGAACAGCAATATACCGTTACTTTTAGAATTAGCCGGGAAAAATTCCGGCAGTGTTGAGATTTTTGACACAGTAGAGCGAATGATTCAAAAAGAGACGCACCCCGGTTACACCCACAGGCAGAAGTTAAAAGATTTGCTCGCATTCGGAGCCGTAGAATTTAACAAGGTTGTTTTTGAATTTTTGAAGGGTACTGATTATCCTCTATCTAAGGCAGGGTCTTTTCCCCTACTGGAAAACGAGGACGTACTGGCGCGAAGCGACATTTTTAATATCCTGGAACAGAGCGGCGTCGGCATACCGCGGTATTACCGGGAGATCGAGTTTGAGATTAACGGGCGGAAAGGGGTGTATGCCCGCAGTCGTTCCGGTTGTTTTTTTTGTTTTTTCCAGAGGAAGATCGAATGGGTTTGGTTGTACGAGCAGCATCCCGGATTATTTAGGGAAGCGATGAAATATGAGAAGAGTGGATTTACCTGGTTGGACAATGAAACTTTAGAGGAGTTTAGTCGCCCGGAGCGGTTGAACCGGGTCAAGGAGGATTACGTCGAGCGTTGTAGTAATGCGGAAGCCGGGCGTTCTCCGTACCTGATCGACATCCTGGAGATAGCGGAGAATGAAGGTTGTGCCGCCTGTTTTTTATGAGGAAATTATGGAGCAAATGAAATGGAATATAAGATCGAAACGTGGCCGATAGAGAAGATAATCAAGCTGCATGAGGATGACAAACTAAACTTAAGCCCTGAATATCAAAGAAATGAAATCTGGCCAATAAAAGCAAAACAAAAATTAATTGATTCTATTCGGAGAAACAAGCCTATCCCAAATTTTTTCCTATACAAGGAAAATGGAAAATACGAAATAGTAGACGGCCAACAGCGAACAAGAGCGCTCCTTGGATATTACAAAGGATTGTTTAAGGATTCTAATAAAAGTTACTATGATGAAGAAAAATTCCCGGAGTTTTTAGAATACTTGCTTTCAGTTACAATAATAACAAAAATCGAAAAGCACGACTCCATAGAGCAATTCTATGCTTTAGTAAATTCAACGGGCTTGAAATTGAATAGACCCGAACTTAAGAAAGCAGAGTATTATAAAACCAAATTTCTAGTCCTTTTAGAAAACCTCTCAACCAGTGAGAAATTTAATTCGCTTGAGCTGTTTAGGGAATCATCTATTAATAGGATGCAAGATATAGACTTTATCGGCGAACTTGTGAGTTTGATAAAAAACGGTATTACAGATAAAAAAAAGGCTGTAAATCAGATGTTTGAGGCAGACATTAATAAAGATGAATATGATCAGCTTTATAATAATTTTGAAAGTGTTTTAGATATCATCAATTCCCTAAATAACCTTTATGAAATTAAAGAGACAAGATACCGGCAAAGAAATGATTTTTACACTTTATTTGGATTTGTAAACGACAATATCAAATTAGGGCAAAATATACTCGATTATTTTTATAAAATATTGGTCTTAATAGGTGAAGACATAGCGCCATCAAACGAAGAATGCGAGCCATTTAAGGAATATGCTTTCCACTGTGTAAGCCAATCAAACTCAAAAAATGCGAGATTAGAACGGTTGAAGTTTTTTAATGAACTTTTTTTGAATACAGAAAAGAAAGCAAACGAAACTCAAAAAAAAATATTAAATTCTTACAAGATGAAAGAGTCGGACTTACAAAAAATCGGTGATTTTCTTACCCTATCAGTTTTAGCATTACAAGAAGAAATAGGCGAAAGGATTTTTGATTAGGTTATGAAAAAATGAAACTTAAAAATGGAAAAATCAATTTGTATAGAAACCACAGAAAAAATTTCATAAAATACAAACATGCGACATATAAATTGGCTCGTGCTGAAAACAAGAATAATGGAAGCAACTCGTTCATTTTTCTTTTAAAGGACCCCAATAAGGAATTGCCGGATAGTATTATAAAATTTTGTAGGTACTATGAGGGAGAGAAAGATAATAAGAGGTTGGAAAGATTCAAAAGAGAGATTGCTGCTTTGAAAAAAGCTAAAAAAAATAATTCTAAAAACATTATCCGGTACTGTTGGGACTATAACTGCGAAATAGACGGCAAAAAATTTGTCTACTATGTGATGGAGAAAGCGGAATCTAATTTAAGGGATTATCTTTTAGATAATCCTTTGGACAACCAGGAAAAGTTAAAATTGAGCAGAGACATCCTGAACGGCCTAAATGAACTACACAAAATCGGGATATATCATCGGGACATCAAACCGGAAAATATTCTTTTCACAAACGATGGATTCAAAATAGCCGACCTGGGTTTGTTGTCATATAGAGATGATGATTTCGACGGTATCAATGAAAAAATAGGGCCTTTCGGGTGGATATCGCCTGAAGTAATGAGCAAATCGCTAACCCAAAATAAAGACACTGAATTTGAGTTTGATTGCAAAATAGATGATAAATCCGATGTTTTTCAATTAGGGAAATTGTTCTGGTATATTTTCCAGGGTAATATCCCGATAGGGCAAATCCAGCAAGATGATTTTAAACCCCAAATTGAAGAAATTTTTGATTTGATTAAAAGGATGATCCAATATGCAAAAGATAGACGCCCTAAAATGGAAAACGTTCTGCTGGAATTTAGAAAACTTGAGAAACAATACGCGATTTGATTATATTAAAACCCTTCACCCATCCAGGCTATCGATCAACGCCCCCATCTCAAAATTGAGCAAAAATTGAGAATAATAATTCTCAAAAATATCTTTGATGTAATCAACAATATCCTTATCCTGATCCTGCCCATCAACTGTTTGCTTAATACTGTACTTCCGGTTTTTGCTAATGGTATACAAAAACAGGGTATGAAAATAAACCGTGGTTATATAACGTTTTTCGGCTGCATCAAACTGCACTTCAGATTTTAGACCCGACTTATAATTTTTCAAGACCGTACTGTCCATATTAATGTAAATATCCGTTAATGTGTCCCCTTCCGCAAGAGGATATACAATGCTATTGTACTCCATTTGCTCTCCCACATGCTCCCCGAATTTTTCCCAGGTCATTCTCTCCTCTTCGTCCCCCGGTTTTTCTGCTTCCTTATACACAAGATGATACTGCGGTAAACCTATTTTATCATCTTCGACTTCTCTCTCTTTTCTTACATGAGTTTTCGGCTGTTCCGGCTCCGATATTTTTACCCAAAAAATTTGATCGAAATCTTGTCCGGGGTTGGTTAAAGTGGTTTTGATTTGAACCCAATCGCCAACTTTCACCTTTTCGGTGGGATTAAAGGTGACTTTGATCGTGCCGTCATTGGGACTCTTGGTTACCACATTAAAAACATCTTCGATGTTTTCCGCAGTGACTTCTCCTTCTCCCACGCCACTATTATTTCTTCCGGCGGATTCGACCGGTTTATAGCCGACTAAGGCCATCTCCAATTCCCCGGGTTCCTCGACACGCACAAAATACTGGTTCTCTACATCCGATAAAAATTTTATGGCTTTTTCCCCGCCGATGGGAATCCTTGCAATCGGTTTACCATCCACTTCATGCGGGTTGAGTTTAAAATATGATGGGAAGCGTTTCGGATTAAAAGGTCGTTTCTCCTTTTTGATTTTCTCTTGCTTCTGCTGCCCGTTTTTTTTCTTTTTTTCCTGCCGCTCTTCCAGCTTGAAGGTTTGATTCAAAAGTTTTAACAGGTCACTTTTTAACGGAAGGTTTTTTGTAAAGGATTTGAACAAGTCCCGCGTGTCCCCACTTCCTATGGTTATGGAAGCCCTTCTTCTTTTATTGATTTCGTCTAATTTACCTTTTCTTAAGGTTTCTGCAACGATTCTTCTGAGCTCTTTCGATTCTTTCCCGTCTTTTAAACGGTCTCTCGAAGCCATAAAGAGCTCGGTCCTGAAATCATAATTTATCCGGGTACAGTCTACGTGGATTAAAAGAAAATCTTTAAGTAATTGATATTTTAACGCTCTCGTTATAAACTCGGAAGTATAATGCCCATGAACCTGGCCATTAAGCGAAAAGAGCACCGACATATTATTTTTGAAAAATTCCCTGCGGATAGATTCTTTGCTCTCCCTTATATTTTTCCCAGCAATTTTTGTTTTGAATATGTAGCAAGTAATTTTAACTTTCCCAATTTCTTTATTTGAATATTCTTCGACAAAATAATCCTCCACATATCTACTGCTATCTTCCTCTAATCTCCTTTTCAGGCCATACAAATCGCGTTCCAGGTTTTTATCATCAGGATACCTTTCTTTTTGGTCGATGGTAAATAACGGCAGCGCAGGCTCGAATAAATACTCATTAAGGCTTTGATTCAAATCCCTGGATATAACGGACCTCGACCCTGCGGGCAAATCATAAGAATATAGTTTTATGATCGTTCCATGAGCAAAGCTCCGATTGTAAAGTCCGAGGTCCAACGCTACAATCTCAAATGAAGGAATTTTTTTGTCTAATTTTAAATATTCGTACCATGTGTTCTTTTTGATTTTTTTCTCCTCATCGCTAAACGGATGTCTTCTCATCAAAGTAAAACCGAACTTGCCGGTACCGTCATATCTCTTTGACGCTACCAATTGATACCTTTTTTTTCCACAAAAAACAGTTGCTCCGCTGCCGCCCATGTTATATTTGCCCTGGACAAAATGAATATCATTCTTGTTTCCCTTCAATAAAGATAAAAACGTTGATTCAAAATCTTCCGGGTGCTGCCCCTCACCATCATCATATATCGTTAATGAAGTATTCATCCTCGGTCCATCGGCAATAACCTGGATATTTTCGGCTTGATCTTTTCTATATGCCGACAAATCCCAATTTTTATGATCCGGAAAAAATCTCTCAACCGCAGCTTCCATCGTCCGGGGGGCTTCCGGGGATTTCGGATCGATCCCGGCTTCATAACATTTCCGGGTCAATATAGCATCGACAGAATTCGTGATTTTTTCCACCAGGGCAGGAATTGGCGACGATTGTTGGTTCTCGATAACTCCGAAAGAACCCTCGTTTTCTCCATAAGGAAACCAGTTTTCCTGTTTGAATATGTGCGTATATTTCAGGATGACTTTGTCAACTTCATTTTCCGTTGAAGAGAAATATAACTCCTTGAAGAGTTTCTCATTGAATCTCTCATTTTCTTTACCTGTATTGCTCGACATGGTACCTCCGCTTTGTAATCGACCGATATAAACAAGTTTGTTTCAATTCTTTTTCTTTCCACTAAGACCATTTTATAATATTTGGGAAAAAAAAGAAAGTGTTTTCTTTATTTTGCAGCAATTTTTTTTGCGGCCTTGCTCCCGGCAGTCAGGGGCTGAGAGAAAACCAAATGTCGATCACCGAATATGGAAAAAATCCGTGCCGGTTCCTCTCTCCGCAGGAAAAAGCAACCGCGACTCAGCATTGATAATGCCGGGAGAATATGAGATAATGGGCTTTCACTAATTACATGACAATCTATAATAACCATGAAAATAAATAATACTAAATCCCGGCTCTACAAAACAATAGTTATCGCCGGTTTCCTGTCTTTCCTGGTAAACGGGAACCCACTAAACCCGCTTATGTTTATCGCCGCCGCCTTGATCGCAATCGCGGCTTTCGGAGAACTAAAATATAAAAAACGGACGGCGTCCGCACCTGTCTGCGTGCAGACACGCACAGGCAAAGTCTACGAAAAACCTGGAAAACATGCTTCGGGTCACGTTGACCGGAACGTTGGATTCTTTATCAGACTGCGGGATTTGGTTTCCCCGGCATTTGCTGTACTGCCGCGAAGCGGCTTACACCCTGCCCACGTGGTGGGCCCTCTCTCCTCCGGGCTGCTCTGTTTCCCGATGCGGTTTTTCTACTGGGATAAGTTCGATTTTTTGGGCCGGGTGCACAGCCTGCTCCTGCTTGCCCTGCTCTTCTCGGCTTTCCTAATGATACGGGAATTCGATCTTTTGAAAAAATTCTTGACCTTTTTTAATAAACTCAGTCTCAAAAAACGCCTGCTGGCTATCTTTATTTTTACGGAAATACTTTTTATTTTTTCGTCGGCTGTTATCGTCAAAAAAGGGGTCGTCCTGAGCGGCGACGAACCCCACTACTTAGCCCTGTCCCAGTCCATCGTCAAAGATGCCGACCTGAACGTGTTTAACCAATACTTCCGGGAAGGCTATAAAGAATTCATCGCAGTAAAAAAATTACCGGCTCACGCGGCTTTCGGCAGAGGCTATAAAAGAATGTACTCCATCCACCTGCCTGGAGTTTCTTTTACCATCGCGCCTTTCCTGCTGCTCAAAATCCCCCTGCCCTGGCTTTACTTTCTTATTCGATCTTTTTTGGGTATTTTCGGCGCGCTGCTGGCTGTGGTAGTTTATCTGTTCTCGCTGCGATTGTGGCAAAAGGAGAACCTGTCTCTTTTCATCAGCGCGGTGTTTATCCTGACCACGCCGGTTTTTTTCCATTCGTTCCATATTTTCCCGGAACTGCAAGCCCTGCTGCTGATCCTCTCGGCTCTCTATTTCCTGTTCTTCCCGGGAAAAAAGAAACACCTGAAAACGCTGTTAGCCGGTTTGCTGCTTGGGGTGACTGTGTTTTGGGGTTTAAAGTATGTGATTTTTATTTATCTTTTTTCTGCCGGGTTTTTCTTTTATTTTTTCGTGAAGAAGAAAGAACGGCGGCGAGCGCTGCTTTTTGTTTTGTTTCCCATCTTGCTGCAAATGCTTTTTTTCTATTATCTTTATTTTGCTTACGGGAATTTTTCGCCCATGTCGGTTTACACGGGCATGATGAACGAAGCGCAGGCGGCGGAATACTACAGCAAAGCGGCGGCGATTCCTTTTAAAAACCGGGTGGAAACTTTGTTAAATTATTTTTTCGATCAGCGGGACGGGCTTTTGTTGTATTCGCCTTTTTATTTTTTTGCTTTCCCCGGATTGTTGATTGCCCTGCGAAAATTTAAAACGTACCTGCCTTATTTGTTAGTATCGCTGCCGGGTTTTATTTATATTCTTTATCATGGTTATTCCACGGTGCGGGCCGGTTACTGTCCCCAGGCGCGCTATTTAGTGCCGGTGATGTGGCTTTTTATGTTATTCGCTGTCATATATCTAAAAAAGGGGACGGCGTCCCCAGCCTCTAAGAGTACACTCCCGTCCGGAAAAAACGAAGTTAACAAAAGTTTTGATCAAACTT
>JAGLSW010000883.1 GCA_023135565.1 Candidatus Aminicenantota bacterium
ATTTTGCAGGTCATCGCCCGGGAACGAAATGCCCGGGCCGGGGATTTTGAAGCTACCGGTATAGAGGGGGCGCAGTTGAAGGAACTGCTGCGGGATATGGTGCGGAATAATATTCTTTATTTCGACCCCATGGACGCCACTTACTCGCCGCAGGGGAACAGTTATTACCACGGCATCACCATGTACATAGATGCAGGTTAGGTTGTCCCCGAATGCCGGAAATAAAAAGAAAATTACAAATTCCAAATTTTTAATCCCAAATATAAATTAAACCGCGCCTTCGTAAACATAAGGATAGTTTGGGACAATTTGTTTTTATTACCGCCTAATCTTCCTTATCGTACTTAATACACCTGAAACCTGCTATAGTCTTCTCATTAACACCTTTTTGACGTGTTGTTGATATACTCAGTTCTCCTGGTCCTGACCAACCTCCACCTCCTTTTAATAACCTTCCCCCTACCCATTCCCAGGCATTACCGGCCATATTGACAACCCCGAATGGCGAGCAATATGCTTTAAAACGCCAAACGGGTGACTTTCCATTGCAGGGCTCGCCTTTTAGTGATTTAAAATTTGCCCGGTAGAGATTATTGCCATCTTTAGGTGGATCATCACCCCACGGGTATATTCGCCCAAATTCTTTCCCCGCTGCGTATTCCCACTCATCTTGTGTAGGCAGTCTAAAACCATATTCTCGGCAGTAAGCTTTTGCTTGCTCATAAGTCGCAAAGGCAGGGCAATCAGGCCTGCCGGTTACCATATTATCGAATTTATTAAACTGTCCGATTGAGACTTCGTATTTATCGATCCAGAAATTCTTCTCCGGGATATATATCATGGTATGTGTATGATCGCCGTTTTTATTTATAGTAAAAGTTTTCTCATAGTAACCCTTATCGTTTTTACTTTTGGCGAGGGTTTCCGACCAGTATTTCTCAGGCGGCAAGTGTTTATCTGCGTTACGCAATCTAATTCTTAAATCTCCAATAAATCCGGACTTCGGGTATTTATATTCGAACTCAAGATAATTCGATAAATTTATGTTATTCTTTATTTTTTCATATTTTTCCAACTCGGCTCTCTTTTTTTCTTCATGTCTTTCCAACCCGGCTTTTTTAGCACTATTCCCGCAGGAAAGAGGCAGCATCCCATCCATTATTCCTTTTGTTGTGTCTTTCCCCATATATATAACCATTAAGACTATAAATATTAGCACCAAGAATTTAATGGTTTTTTCCCGGGAAACCTTATTTTTTGATCCGCACTCAACCTCATCTATTTTTCCTGGCTGCTGTTTTTGTCCATCTTCTACTTTATCTATCTCTTTTTCGTTTACCCCTTCTTGTTCCTTGTCAATCTTCATATTGCCCTTTTCCTCATCGACTTCAAGCAATTCCCGGTCACTCTCCTCTTCAACTTTCTGTTTTTTCACTGTTTTTTCAATCCTTTCCGGATTATTATTAGATTCAACGTTAACATCTGCTGCTGTTTCAACTTCATAATTGTCTCTTATTTCTTCGAGTGCTGCCAGGAATTCTCCTGCATCCCGGTACCTATCTTTCGGCTTTTTAGCCATGGCTTTTTCTATTATTTTTTCGACACCTCCCGGTAAAGAAGGGTTTATTTTTCTGACATTTGGAACATTTGCATCCAAATGTTCATGCATTAGCGTTGACGCATCGTCACCTTTAAAAGGGCGTTCACCGGTTAACATCTCAAAAAACACAACCCCGAAAGCGTAGACGTCGGAAGCTGTGTCAACTTTACTCATACCCTTCCACTGCTCCGGCGGCATATAGAAAAAAGAGCCGATAACCTCTTTTGTGGCTGTTAAAGACGAAGTGTCTCGAATGCTTTTAGCCAATCCAAAATCGATTAATATCGGGCTGCCGATGTCCTCTTTCTCATCCCTTTTTTCTATTATTATATTTTCCGGTTTAATATCCCTATGGATGATAGGTTTTTTTTGCCGGTGCATCTCCCGGAGTGCTGAAAGAGTACCGGAAGCTATTTTTAATGAATGCTCAAAATTCAATGGTTTTTGATTCTTTAAGAGTTGGGCTAAATTTTTACCCTCCACATACTCCATAATTAGATAAGGTATATCATTTTTCTTCGTGGTATTGATATCATATATCTTTACAATATTTTCATGCTTTAGATTGGCTAATAACTGCGCTTCTCTTACCAACCGGTTTGTGAATTTTCTCACATATTTCTCATCTTTTTCTTTAAGTTGACTATATCTCATTATTTTCAATATTCTAAAAGAGCCTAACCTTCGATGCCGTACCCGGTATACTTTAAACCAGTTTCCTGTATACAAACAATATTCAGTTTCATAAGTGCCTCCTATTTTGGCATCGACTTCTTTCCAGTCATTATCGTCTTCAAGCCGTGCATCCGCTTTCAAAAGGCTTTGTTTAAACTCTTCCGCGCTGGCAAACCTGTCGGACGGTTTTTTAGCCATGGCCGTTTCGATCACCCTCTCGATTCCTTTGGGCAGTTCGGGATTTATTTCCCTTATATCCGGTATAGGGGCATTGAGGTGAGCATTTGCCACTTCAAATGGTTTCCCCTTAAAAGGTGGCTCTCCTGCCAACATCTCGTATAATATTACCCCAAAAGAATAAATGTCGGTCGCTTTCCCAATATCGCTGCTTCCCATAAACTGCTCAGGTGACATGTAAAATTCTATGCCCGGACGACCTCCAGTAACCGATATTATTGGGTCTTTCAATATATCTTTGGTGATACCGAAATCGATTAATATCGCATTACCACTTTCCTTCTCAATCATAATATTGGCAGGTTTAATATCTTTATGAATAATGCCCCTCTCGTGTATGACAGCGATGGCATCGAGAATGTTCCGCGATATGGAGTTAACCCTTCCGATCTCAAGGGGAGAGCTTTCTTTTATAATATGGTGTAACGGTGTACCATTTACATACTGCATTATAATATAGGGAATTTCAATGCCGTCAGTTTCTCTTTCCATAACATCTCTATCGTATATCTTTATAATATTGGGATGATCGATTTTCCAAAACGAGTCTAATTCTTCTATAAAATTTTCTTTGATTTTCTCGAATTCCTGCACACTATCTTGAAAATCGCCTTTTTCCAGTGTTCTTAAAATATAACTGACATCCATTATTTTCAGAGCATGGTCTTCCTGGTGAATTTTGTGACGCAGTAGGTATGTCTTCGTAAAAAGTCCTTCCCCCAATTTTTTTTGGTATTCATACTTGTTTTTTAGCTTGAGAAGTATCCCATCTAACACACTCTTATCCAAATCTATTGTTATCGTCATGATTTAATATTACCCCATTTTATTTTAATTTTCAAGTGCACATGGAAATTTTAGTTAGAATGCCAGTCATGTGTAGAACTTTGGGAGGGTTTTTAATGCGCGTTTTATATCATCATAATAAGCGTGGTCTATAAGCCGCGCTAAAACGATTTCAATCTCCGCTTTTACGTATCCACTCAATTGTAACGCAGTTACTCGTTATATTTACTACTCTAAACACAATAAAATAATTATTATCGTTTCGATCAGGAACAATATAAACATGTCCGGTTTGAGCCGTTTCGTTACCTCTGTATCCGCTTGTAGGTATTGTGACATCAATCAGATCTCCGGAGAAATGACCTATAGTCGTAATTCCTCTTTGAGCAGGATAATCGGAGTAGAAAGACATTACTCCCAAAATCCGCTGCATATGTAAGTCGCCTGAAGAGGGGTTGGTTTTCTCTTTTTCTGAAAAATCATATCCTTCCTCATCGCATAGTGTGAGTGAATAGGGGGTATTGTCGTTTTCAACTACTAAAATCTCTTTGTCCGGGATACCGAAGGCAGTGATACGTATAGATGCTGTTCCGTTTTCTGTATCTATATCGGCAGCAGCAGACAAGGTTACGTCCTGAAAGGTATTCCAATTCGATGTGTTAAAGGTTAAAGATGAACCGGATTGAACCGAAATATCGTTATCTCCGCTGACACCGATTGTGGCATTAACCGCAGACGTGGGTTGGGTGGACAGTTTAACTCTAAAAGTAGCGGTTCCCCCTTCAGGTACGGTTACTTGATCTACATCGGTAACAAATGCAGGTTGGTTGGCTGAACTCGTAACACTCAGGGTATGTTCCTGGTTCATAGTAATGGAGCCGCTTTCAGATACCTGGTTTCCGTCTAAGGTCACGGTTAGATTTGAGTATCCGCTTTGCAAGCTGTAATTATAGTTCACGTTTTCGCCATCTCGATAGGTATAGGAACCGGAAGCAGGGCTGCCTTCCACGCCTTCGCCTACAGTTACGGTCAGGGTGTACTTTTCGGGTTTCTTAGATTTTTTTAACAGGAGGTAAAAAATAACACCGACGGCGGCAGCCCCCAAGAGAACCGGTACCCATGTGGATGGTTTCTTACCGCGAAAATATTTTTGGGCCAGTTTCAGCTTTTCGAGACTAATTTCATCTATATTATTAGGCGGTCTTTTTCCCATTTTCGGAATAACATTTTGTTGGGTATCTCCTTTTTCTTTCAATTGGTTTACCCAATTACGCCAACGCTGCCTTGCTGAACTATAATTGGATTTGGCCTCTTTTTTCTTTTTAAGCCTTTCATAATTGGCGCCAAGGAGGCAGTAACTCTTCCAGTGTATATGTCTGTCTTCTTTAGATAACCCCTTTTCACTTACTATAGTGATTATATCATTTAGCCTGTTTATTGATTTTTTATAAAAAATTTCTTTTCCATCCTTTCCCTTCCGGTATTCCTTTTTAGCCTCCTCAAATTGTGATTCTATTATATTTCCACTTTGAGAATACAAAAAAATGTCACCTTGAAGAATGAATGAAAAAATTACAACTATAATAATCATTTTTTTTAACGTCTTGTTGTTTGTCATCGCAATACTCCTATTTCTTCTGTTTTTATACACCTGAAGCCATCTTTATTATCATTCGCTATAGTAATTTTCGATGTTATTTCAAGGAATTTATTAAAGGAAAAGAAATCCCCACCTTTTTTTATGTTTCCCTTTATCCATTCCGACACATTCCCAGCCATATTCACTACACCAAAGGGGGAAGAGAATTGCTTGAAACTCTTAACCGGGGCAGTACCGTCAAAACCGTCTTCCTTTTTCTTTCCATCTTTAGGATAAAAATTTGCCCGGTAAATACCGCCTTCATCGGGAGATTCATCCCCCCAGGGGTATTTATGTCCTTTTGCTTTTCCGGCAGCATATCCCCATTCCTCCTCTGTAGGCAATCTAAATCCATATTTTTGACAATATCTTCGCGCATTTTCAAAAGTAGCGACAACGGGGTATTCGTCATCAGATTTAATAAGTTTGTTTTCGTTTGCGGGTAGTTCTATCTTTGAGGCTTTTGCGAAGGCCCTGAATTGAGCGTTTGACACTTCGTACTTATCGATCCAGAATTTTTTCTCCGGGATATAGATCATGAGGTGATTGTTGGCAAAAGTCCTTTCGTAATAACCTTTATTATTTTGGGAAATCACGTTCCAGTGCGCCTCAGGGGGTAAGTTCTTATCCGCTTTACGAAGTCTCTTCTTTAAGTTCTCTATATAGACCGATTCCGGGTAATCTCCAACAAATGCACGATATTTTGAGAATTTTATACTATCTTTAATTCTATCGTATTCTTTTTTACCGTGTTTTTGTTCATATTCCTTTATCTCATTTTGTTTATCGGCTATAGCAGCATTAATTTGAACTGTTTCAGTGGTATTCCCTTTTATTTTTATCGCATTTGCCAAAGATGTTCGTGCTTTATTTAAATCGCCATCTTGTATATATCGCCTTGCATTGGCAAGATAGCTTTGGTGCTGCTCTTCATCGCTCATCTCTTTTTGCAGTTGACCCCCAAAATTACGTGCCTGGGAGATCATCACTTCAGTTTCACTATCGGCAGGGATGTTCTCATATTTGGCTAAAAAATTATTGCACTCTTTTAATTTGTTTACCCCAGGCGCGTTTCCATTATAGAATTTTCCCAGATCTCCGAAATCTTTTTTCATGGCCGCTATTTGTGCCGAGGCATTTATTTTTCCTTCCAGTTGGGGAATAAATTTATTGGTTTCAGACACCATCGAACCGGTGTCACTATTTTTATAAACATCCTGGTGGTCGTGTAAAAATTTCCTGCATCTCTCTAATTTATCTCTATCGACTGCCTCCCCCTGCACATACCGCTTAAGTTTTTCGAATTCCGCTTTCATGCGTTGTAACCCGGCAATTTTTGCTGAAAGAATGTTGATTTCGTTTGATTCTTTTATCTCTTTTGCTTTTTGTAAAAATTCGGATGCCTTCTCATAATCTCCGCTGTCGATATATCGATTCACAGATGTGATATGTTTTTGATACTGGGGGTCTACTTTGCCTATACCTAAAGGATTAAAAATAATGAATGCCGACAATACAGCAGCAATAATCCCCGCGAAATATAATAAAACTTTGCTGGTTTTTCTTTTAGGTTTGATGGCTATTGCCGGTTCATCTCGAATCACCGGAGGTTTTACCGGTATCGGTGATTTTGCTATACTATCTTCTAACTCTTTGAGTGCACTCAAAAATCCTTCTGCACTTTGATACCTATCAGCCGGATCGTTTGCTATGGCTTTATAAACTATATTTTCAATACCTTCCGGCAGATAGGGGTTAAGTTCCCTGACATTCGTCCCAGGACTATCCAATGGAGACGTGGGAATCATCAAGCCTTTCCCTTCAAAAGGATGTTTGCCGGTTAACATCTCAAACAAAACAAGCCCGAAAGAGTAAATATCTGTAGTTTTTTCTAAATTCTTAAAGCTTTCCATCTGCTCAGGTGACATATATTTAAATGTACCACGGATGCGGTCGTCTGAGTCGGTCAGGTCTTTTTCACGTAATAAATCCTTCGCTAAACCAAAATCTATTAGCACGGCCTCTCCATTATCCTTTCTTATCATTATATTTCCGGGTTTTATATCTCGATGAATAATACCCTTTTGATGAAGAGCGGCAAGAGCAGATAGTATGTTTTGGGAAATTTTGAAAACTCCATTTATTTCAAGCGGTTGTTTGGCTTTCAAAAAATTTCCAAGGGGATTTCCTTCGATATACTCCATAATCGAATAAGGAACATCAATATGTCTTTTATCATCGTGGACTTCTCCAACATCTATAATTACAACAATATTAGGGTGTTTGATTTTTTCATACAGTTTTGCTTCATTGATAAACCTATCTTTTACTTCAAGATATTTTTCCTTGACATTCTCCTTAATTTCGTAATTCTTAGCTATGCTCTTAAGAATATACTCAGAATCCATTACCTTTAATACAAAATCTATACCGAGGATTTCATGATGCATTTTGTAGATATTCGAAAATCCACCACTTCCCAATTTATCTGTATCTTTTAGCTTATACTTATCCCCAATATTAGGCCACACAAGCTCCAGATCAATGTCTTCTGTCAATCTATTAGGGTTCATAGCAATCTATTCCATAACGCTTATTTATCCAATTTATAGGAACCTTACCAGCCCTCATATTATTAAACTCCGTAATTCGGTTAAGAATTCTTTAACACTTCCATATCTGTCTTTCACTTTTTTGGCCATTGCCGTTCCTATTACCTCCTGTATTCCCCTGGGCAAAGCCGGATTCTTTTTTCTAATATTTGGGATAGGCTCTTGTTTATGTCGTTCGATTATCTTAAAAACGCTGCCCTGGAAGGGAGGTTCACCTGTTAACATCTCGAATAAAATAGCGCCAAACGCATATATATCTGTCCGAATATCTTCCCCACTGTTATCTTCAAACTGTTCCGGGGCCTTATATTTAGGTAGTTTCATGAATGAATTCGTAGATATCAAGTTTCTACTAGTGGTATTAAAAGTAAGTATGTTTTCCGTTAGGACTACATTACTTATGACAGCTTCTCCACTGTTTTTTATTATTACGTATTCAGGGGCCAAATCTCCATGTATTATCTTCATTTTATGTATAATCGTTAAAGCATCTTCAATATCTCCTGCAATTTCCAGTATTCTATCAAAGGGAAGGGGAGATTTTCTTTCTTTTAGTATACACATCAAACTTCTACCTTCTATATACTCCATTAAAAGATACGGAAGTTCAACCTTTCGGCTCTGGTCTTCTATTTCCCCAGCACGGATTATCTCAGCTATATGGGGATTGCCAAGATTTTGATAGTACGTAACCTGATCCTTAAAACATTCCACAATTTCCTCATATTCTCCAAAGACATCTTCACTACCGCTTCTCTTAAGAAGCTTAAGGATATAGTTTACATCCATTAATTTTAAAACCTCTTTATTTTTATCAGGGATTCTATTTAAAATATAAGCAATTGTGACCTGTTCAATACGATGTTCCTCTGGATATTCGTAATTCTGTTTCTGGTCCTTCCTAAATTTTTCTAAAACCTTCTGCAAAATTTCTTCGTCTTTCAAAGTATGCCTCCTTTATTTTATTCCACCTTGATTTTACGATATTACGGTTGAATTTGCAAGAGCCGGAGAAAAATATTTTTATCCTGCGGAAATTTTCCTCAACCTGATCTCTCTCGAACTCCCCTGAACTACTGACCAGTGAGAAATTTGTTTTTTCGCGAAAATCTTCTAAAATGAGACCAATGGTTCGGATGACTCGTAGGCTGCGGATGCCATCCGCCTCCTGAGTTCTCTTGAAACCGATAGTTGACATTTCCTGTTTTTTACCTTACTATATACTATAACAGAGGAAGTAGCGAATGTTTCCTGCTTACATGGGGGACACCTTTCTTTCCTTCACGTTTACAAGTTTAAGCTTAACTAACGATGCAACTGGTTGATTATCGAAGGTGAAAAATAAATGAAAAGAACACTGCGTTTTCCCGGTTCCCGTATGATACCTCGATGCCCGGCAGTCGGGCAGAACTATATGGAAAACAAATCACTCTTCACAGAAAGCGGAAAGCGCACCCACCCGATGAGGGGCCTGAGAATCTCAACTCCACCCGGGTTGGCCGAAAAGTTTGTTTTTTTAACGAACTTTCAAGAAGTATTAACAAAAAGACAATGGCAATGATACGCAAATTCAATAACCTCTCTATTAAGAAAAAAAATATTACCATTATCCTGACTGTAGTGCTCTTCGCTGTGGTGACTACCCTGTCGGTCTTAAGTTTCCAAACCATCCGCACTTTTCGCAAAAATATGGTTTCCGAGATAGAGTCCATTACTAAGTTCATTAGCTTCAACGCCGTGGTTTCTATCGGATTTAACAACCGGGACGAAGGAAACAAAATCCTTTCAAGTTTAGAGTCGTTGCCGGCGGTCATCGGCGCGGTGATCTACGACCGGGAAGGGAAAGAATTTGCCTCCTATAAAAAAAGAGGGGCGGCGCCCCCCCCACCCTATGAGGGGCCTGGAAGCCGCATTTCCAACCAGGTTAACCGAAAAGATCGTTTTTTTAGCAAACTTTCAAAACCTATTAGTGAAAAACAATTGGAAAGAACGACTCAATTCATTAACAATCACCTGCATATGGTGCGGGATATAGAGTTCAATGGCGAAATTTTCGGTACGATCTATATTATCGCTACTACCGAATTATTGGCAAAGCAGATTCTCGGTTATTTACTTTTTGCGCTGGTATTATTATTGGCTATATTACCGCTGGCGGCGCTGCTGAGCACAAAGCTGTCCAAAAGTTTGACTGCCCCGCTATTAAACCTTTCCGACACCGCGGCGGTTATCTCGAATAAAGGAGATTACTCGATCAGGGTGAAAAGAGTCAACGACGATGAGATCGGACTCCTGTACGACAGTTTCAACAATATGCTGGAAAACATCTCCGCAAAAGACGGGGAAATCAGGAAATTAAACGAAAGCCTGGAAGAAATCGTGCAAAACCGCACCGTGGATTTACTTAAGGCAAAAGAACAGGCGGAAATGGCCGCGGCATCTAAAAGCATTTTCCTGGCCAATATGTCCCACGAAATTCGTACCCCGATGAATTCCATCTTAGGTTATTCTAATCTACTGGGCAAAGATATCTCCGCTAAACAAAAAAAAGAGTATCTCGATATCGTGCAGACCAGCGGCCGGGATTTGTTATCTTTTATCGATTCTATTCTAAATCTTTCCAAGATCGAGGCGGGAAAAGTAGAGTTAGTAATGCGCCCCATCAACCTGGAATCGCTCTTAGAGGAGATCGAGAATATCTTCCTGATCAAAACAAAAGAGAAAGGCATCGATCTCGTTGTCTGCAGCGATGCGGACGTCCCGGGCAGCCTGCTGTTAGATGAAACGCGGCTGAAGGAAATCCTCTTCAACCTGGTAGATAATGCCGTTAAGTTTACCGCTAAAGGTGGTGTAACACTTTCTGTGTCTAAAATTGCGCCCTTTATTAATGAGAAGCTGGTTAGCCTAACTTTTAAAGTAGAAGATACGGGGATCGGTGTCCGGGAAGACCAAAAAGAGAAAATTTTCCTGGCTTTCGAGCAGCAGGACGGACAGAGCAGCCGCTACGGCGGCACGGGTCTGGGGCTGCCTATTGTCAAGCACTTAGTGGAAATAATGAAAGGCAAAATAACTATCGACAGCAGGGTGAACCGCGGAACTACATTTACTGTCGAGTTGTATGATATAGAAACCTCTACTCGAAAAGCAAAGCTGAGACATAGTGAGGTGTTCCTGCACGACTCCTTAGAATTTGAATCGGCAGAAGTCCTGGTGGTGGAGGATAATCGCCACAGTCTCGAACTGCTCAGGGTCATCCTGGAAGAACGTGGAATCCGTGTACAGGAAGCCGTAAATGGAAAAAAGGCCATCGAGAAGTTAAGGGAGTCGAGACCGGACTTAATTTTATTGGACATAAAAACTCCGCTGCTGGATGGCTATGAGGCGGTGAAAATTATAAAAGCAGATAAGGAGCTGAGAAACATCCCGGTTATTGCCCTTACCGCGCACATTTTGCCTGAGGTGCAGGAAAAGATCAAGCTGAGCGGCTGTGACGGCTACCTGACAAAACCTATCGAGGAGGGGCAGTTGTTTTTGGAACTAATGAAATATTTACCTTATCGGCACACAAAAATTTCCATCCCGGACAGTAACCGGAAAGCCTGGGACCAGGTGATAGAGCATGATCTATCCAGTCTACCCCGGGGGGAGATCGTTGAAGTTGCAGATGTATTATCATGCCGTTTAATGGAATTATGGCGGCGTGTGGGTGATTCTTTAATTTTAGACAATTGGGCTGAATTCGGTAGTGAAATCAAGCAGTTAGGTGAGAAATATAAAGTTGATTCCATGACGGATTACGGGCAATATTTTTTAGACAATGTTTTTCACTTGAATATAATGGAGTTAAAAAATGCGATTCAATACTACCCGGAATTGGTAGAAAGGATCAAAGCAATGGAGTAAAAAATGCATCCGGAAAATAAAGCAATTAACGATAAACCTCTTATCCTGCTGGTGGATGATATCCCCATGAATGTGCAGATACTGCATCGAATTTTGAGCGGCGGGGAGTATTCCTATGCTGTTGCCTCCAGCGGCGAAGAAGCCCTGGAATTGGTGGAGAAAAAAAAGCCCGATTTGATTTTGTTGGATATTATGTTGGGCCGCGGCATAGATGGTTTCGAGGTATGCAAAAGGCTCAAAGGAAATCCCGGCACCGAGAATATCCCGATTATATTTTTGACTGCTAAAGTGGAATTAGAGGATAAAGTCAAGGGTTTTGAATTGGGAGCAGTGGACTATATTACCAAACCTTTTGAAAATGCGGAAGTCATAGCCCGTGTTCACACCCACATCAAGTTAAAAAAATCAACCGATATGATCATGAAATATAACCGGCAGTTAACCGACGCCATTAAGACCATGGAGTTTACTTTTTTAGAATTAGAGAAATCGCAAAACACAGCGCTCATAAAGGAGAAGCGTGAAGCGGCTAAAGCCATGGCGGTGACGGCCAATCATGAGATCAACCAGCCTTTAACGTTAATCAGAGGGTATTTAGAGCTGCTCTCGCAGTCAATGGAAGCCATTGTCCTCAGTGAGGATCAAAGGTTGTATTTCAAAAGAATCGAAGAGGCTTTAGAGAACATACTGGTTATTTTGGGGAAATTCAGGCAGGCTGCTGCTATCGAGTTCGGTGAATACACGTCTAATGTAAAGATGGTGGTATTCGGCGAAAAGGAGAAGGGGAAAGAGACAGGGGAAACAGCGGAATGAAGTGGAGAGATTGCCTGCCTGCGGATGCAGGAAGCGAAGAGTTGTTCCGGCAGTTTAAGGAAAAGGCTGAAGAACTGACTGTTAAGGTTCTCCGGGCATTTTCTCCTGATGAAGCGGTGGCGCTGCTGGTTAATGAAATAAAGGTTTCCCGGGATTCCGTTCCCGGGGTGAAGCCGCCGGTAGTTTCTTCTGCCCTAACCCTGATTGACCCGCAGCAGTTAGAAAAGAGCTGCCGTACTGCCGCTGTCGAATTGAGCCGGGAGTTAGACCGGGATGTAATCGAAAAGGCTGAGGTAGGTATTTCCGAATTTGATTTAAGTATAGCTGCCTCGGGAACTATTGTGCAGGATGCGTCCGGTTTACATGCCCGGTTGGTTTCCATGCTGCCGCCGGTTCATATTGCGCTTGCCGGCACAGCGTCGTTGGTAGGTACGTTCCCGGAAGCCTTAGATGTAATCGAAAACGTATACGGTGAGGAAATGCCGCCTTATCTTTCTTTTATTAGCGGGCCCAGTAAGACCGCGGACATCGAGCGGGTGTTGACTATCGGCGTTCACGGCCCTAAAAAATTAATAGTTATATTTATAGATGAGAATTAATAAGAGTGTGCCTCCGGCGGGGGTGCGGCGCACCCACCCTCTTAGCCTCCGGCGGCCAACTTTTTGAAAAAAGTTGGACAAAAACTTTTGTTTAGCCCAACGTATGAGCAAATTCCCCAGCGCCGGGTAAAGGGCACAAACGTTTGCTTAATAGAAGTTTTTGCGGGGGTGCAGGGGGCAGTATTTTCAAAAAGCGCCCCCTGCCCGCCGGAGGCAAAATAAAAAATTATCATGAAGAAAAGTTTTAGAAAAAAAATCAAGCAGGCGTTAGATAATTCTTCGCTGCGGAACGCGCTGGAGAACCTGGGCGCCACCTATCCGCAGGCCAGGGCCAAAGCTTATGAAGGCGTTGATTTCGAAGCGCTGCGTTCCGAAGTAGAGCAGGTAAAAGAAAATGCCATCGCGAATATCGAGAGTTTGGCCGATACTTTCGAGGAGAAAGTGCGCGGAAATGGCGGGGTATTTCATCGCGCCGCGGACGGCAGGGAAGTCATCGAAATTATCAAAGCCATTGCGGGGAAGCGATCAACTGCCGGGGTGGGTGAGTCCTCGAAAAAAGTAGGGTTTTCGCCTCCTACTTCGGAAGAACGTCGGGTTATTACCTGTGTAAAATCCAAATCCATGACTTCCGAAGAGATCGAATTGAATGAAGGTCTCGAAGACATGATGGCAGTAGTGGAGACCGACTTAGGTGAATGGATTATCCAGCAGGTGGCGGAGAAGCCTTCTCATATCGTTATGCCTGCTATTCATTTGACCAAAGAGAAGTGCGCCGAAATTTTCTCGAAAGCAGTCGGTTATAAAGTAGAACCGGATATTCCCCGGATGGTGAACCTGGCCCGGCGGATTTTGCGGGATCATTTTTTAAAAGCGGACATCGGTATTTCCGGGTGTAATATAGCTGCTGCTCAAACCGGCACCATGGTTATTTTCACCAATGAAGGCAATGCCCGTTTGACTTCCACGCTGCCGCCGGTGCATATTGTGCTGTTAGGTTATGAAAAGTTAGTGCCCAAATTTAAAGATATTGCCGCCACGGTGAATGTGCTGCCCAAGAGTGCCACCGGGCAGGTGATTACCAGTTATATCACCATGATATCCGGCCCTGCCGAAACGCTGGAAAGCGGCTTTAGTCAAACCTCTTCGTCAGAAGAACCTGAAAATAAACAAAAGTTTTTTGGGGGGT
>JAGLSW010000884.1 GCA_023135565.1 Candidatus Aminicenantota bacterium
GTGAGAAATGCGGATTAAGTTCCGGACCCCGGTTGATTATTTCTCTTAATTTTTGTAAAATTACCATGTGATTAACAAAGTGGACGGCGGGGGTCGGCGACCCCATCCTATAAAAAAGCAAGTCAATTAGCATTTAGCATGTTAAATCCGACAAAAGCTGCGGCTGTCGGATGCTAATTTTGCAATGTTCTGTTTCCGGCTGGAGCTGAATGCCGGGGCTGGAACTGTCTTTAGGAGAAAATTATATGAAAAGAATGTTTGTGTTTGTTTCGTTGATTATGACTTTGTCGCTTTTTGTCCTGCCGGGAAACCTAAGCGGTGATGTCCCGCCGGGTGCGGTTCCCGAAAGAATCGTATTAAATGTAACCGCTAATCCGGCCCGGGAGATGGCCATTACCTGGCGCACAGGCCCGGGTGTGAAGAATTCTCAAGTTGAGTATATGATTGCCACCTCCATGAGTTATTGGAAGTACAAAAACAGGAAAAACGCAGACCCTTACAAAGATACGAAATTCCAAACAGCAGTCAACGAAACCGTTAACCTGGGAAACGGCTCGATTGTGCTGCAGCATTCGGTAGTTTTGAAGAATCTTAAGCCGGACACCCTTTACCAATACCGGGTGGGCAGCGGGGAAACCTGGAGCGAGTGGGAACATTTCAGGACAGCGGCAGCGGAAGAGAAACCTTTCAAGTTTATTTTCTTGGGCGACCCGCAGAACGAACTTAAATCTATGTGTTCCAGGGTTTTCCGTACCGCTTACGCGGCGGCGGCGGATGCCGCTTTTGTGCTTATCGGCGGCGATTTAGTTACCAAACCATGGCAGGATTTTGCCTGGGGGGAACTTTTTTATGCAGCCGGGTGGATTTCGCGCCGGGTTCCTTTTATCCTGGTGGCAGGCAATCATGGTTATTACCTCAAGAACAAAAAAGGCGTGACAAAAAGGCAGCACCGGTTCTGGCGGCCCCATTTCACCCAGCCGGGAAATGGCCCTAACGGACTGGAAGAAACCGCTTTTTTTATCGACTACCAGGGAGTTCGGTTGATCGTATTGAACGGCAATGAGAAATTATTGGAGCAGCAGAAATGGTTAGTGGGCCTGCTGGCGGATAATCCGAACAGGTGGACGATTATAGCCATTCATCATCCTTTTTATTCTACCGGGTCGGACCGGGACAACCCCGCACTGCGTGTTCTTTTCCAGCCCACGATAGACAAATATGCGGTAGACCTGATCCTCCAGGGTCACGATCACACCTATGGCCGTACTTATAAATTGAGAAATGGAAAAATCGTCCCTGACTCTGAAAAGGGAACGGTTTATGTAGTTTCGGTCAGCGGCCCCAAATTCTACTCTATAAACGAAAAGCACAAACATTTGATGAAGAAGCTGGGCACGGGTTTACAGTTGTACCAGGTGATATGGGTAGACGGGGATGTTCTCAGATATGAATCCAGGACTGTCACAGATGAGCTTTATGATTCCTTCGAGTTGAGGAAGCCCGCGGCGGAGCCGGCCCCGGATAAATAATCCGCATAACGAACGAAATAAAAATAACAAATTTGTGTGCCGCCCCCCGCGCCGCAGGCTTTGTTTTCCCGGCAAACTTTCACGAAGTATTAGTAAAAACCGGATAGACACGTGATCGGAAGTAGAAAATATCGTCTCTTTATGGTACAATAGAAACATGAAACAAGTGGTCGGATTTTTCGATTCCACAATCTGTCTCTACCTATGGCAAGAAGTGACAGACATTGTCCAGGGGTAAAAAAATGATCGGCAAATATAGAAATTTCTTCTCAAGATCAGGCTTTGACGTTGATAAAGACCTGCCGCCCAGACCATTATCCTTCCGGGATGAGAAAACCGGGGAAAGATTACATGATAACGTTTACTACTACACAGCTCCGGGGGGGGTTAATACCTCCTTTTATTTTTTCGATGTGCCGGGATTAACTCACGCCGAGAAAAAAGAAATTCATTTCCGCATCTGGAATGAAAATAGTGCCGATTTATATTTTCTACCGGCAGGCGATGAAATCGAAATCTATTATGCCAAAACCAACCCGAAACTAAAAGAGGAAGAATTGATCGATAAGCTGCCTATCGAGCCGGAAGAGAAAGAGCGGGAACTACTAAAAAAAATTAGCAAATGGCATTTCGATACCGGGGCTTTCTGGCTGGAATACGGCGAATTATTGAGAAAAATAAAAAATAAGAAACAAACAGTGGATATCGAATTAATCCAAACTCTTAAAGGCTTAAAAAAAGAATTGGACGATGAATACGAAAAAACGACCGCCGACGAAACCCAACGCAGGGAGATGGTACAGGCCCTGATCGACAGGACGCTGTTTATTAAATTCCTGGAAGACAAACAGATTATTAATTCTTTTTTTTATGGCCGCTTCTTTGCGGACACGGACGCGGCATCATATAAAGATTTTCTTAAAAATAAAGACAGGAAAGCGGTGAACCTGCTTTTCGCGGAGATCAACCGGATTTTCAACAGCAGTCTATTTCAAGAACCCAGCATCCCGGAAGGCGAATTAACCGACAGTGTTTTAGAATCGCTTCACAGTGCTTTAGGAGGTTATGATTTTGAATCCGGGCAATTGTCCCTGTTTGATTTCCAGTTCGATATTATTCCCATCGAGTTTATCGGGCATATTTATGAAGTATTTCTCGAGCAGGAACAGGCAGCGGAAGGGATATATTATACCCCGGAGGGACTGGCTGATTTTATCGTAGATTCTGTGATCGGGAACGGCATAGGCCCGACCATGGATCCATCCTGCGGTTCAGGGGTTTTCCTGGTTATGGCGTTTCGCCGGCTTTTAAAAAACGCGAATATTAAAGCCGAAAACACGCTCGAGCTCATAAAAAAACGCGGCCAATTGATGGTTGACAATATATTCGGGGTCGAGAAAGCCAATGCTGCCGGGAGATTAACCCGGTTTTCTCTTTACCTGGAGCTGCTGGAGGGAATCGATCCCGGGGAAATAAAAGCAGTAATAAAAGAACAGGTTGAAAGATCAGGTGAATGTAGATTGTTCGCTCACAAGTTCGACGAAAATATTATAATCGCCAATACACTTGAAACCGATCCGGGTAAAAAGCTCTTTCCTGATAAAAAGTTTGATTTTATCGTAGGGAATCCACCCTGGAAAGAAATAACAAAAACAGATGAAGAACATGAATACTGGAGACTAAACAAAAAATTTATTAGTGGAAAGCAGTTATCCCAGTGTTTTTTAATCAAGGTAAAAGACTGGGTGAAACAGGGCACACGATGCGGCTTTGTCATTAATAGTTCTAATTTCTATAACGAACAGACAGATAATTTCCCTCGATATTTTTTTTCCGAGTATAGTGTCGAATCCTTTTACAATCTCTCTAAGTTGAAAGGCATTTTATTCAGGAAATCGAAAGAGTCGGCTTCGGTAGTTATTTTCAGCCGCGGTGCCGGCACGAATAACAAAGTAGTCTATTATTCCGCTGAGATGAATGAATTTACGAAAATCTTTGGAAATATCTTTATAAGGGATGCCGACATTATTCATCTCCTGCAGAGCGAGTTAATTTCAGGACAGGTGAAACTTAGGGATTACCTGGTCGGCAGTATAGGCGACGTCGATTTCCTAAAATTTTTTACCGGTCCCTATTGGCAGCCCCTTGAAAATTACCTTGCCGGAGGGAAAGAGGGCAAACCTTTTCTCCATGAAGGGCTAACGTTTGTCAGCACCGAGGCGACTCGTAAATATTTTGACATCGGAGAAAACGACTGGAAAACACTGTCGAAAAAAGAGCAGAAGGCTTATAAGCAAAAATTTATCGCCGCACATTCCCGGCAGAAGCCGGGGGAGGGATTTAATATCCCCTATTTAAAACCGGAAAATATTTCTAAGTATAAAATCACATCGGTTGACAGTTATATGGGGGATAACCGGTCGGGGCTTGAGCGGGGCAGAGACGATGAAATTTTTTGTGGTAAAAAGCTTGTATGTATCAGGGTAGGCGGTAAGATGAAAGCTGTTTACACGAAGGATAAGGTCTACTTTTCTTTCGCTATATATGTATTAAAACTGGATAATGATAAATTTTATTATTTTATCCAGGCGCTGTTGAACTCGAGATTTGTCGAATATTTTCTGTCGATAAGAGGCCGTAAACGAATGAATGACTCATTTCCCAGTATAACTATTAGCAATCTCAAAAGAATCCCGCTGCCCATAAACCCGGACGAAAACATCCTGGACAAAATCAATGAACTGAGTAAAAGGCTTCTTTTACCGGGAGTGGAGAACGAAAAACTTGAAAAAGAAATCGAAAACTGTATATATGACCTATATCGCCTGGACATCATTCAACGCCGCCGCATCGACGATTTTTTTATTAAACCGAAGGAACTTGTTAACAAGTGCAGTATAGAGGGATACTGCCGCACTTTTTTTGAAGTAATGAAAAATTTTCTAGAAGAAAATTCCTGTTTGGACTTCGCTTTTTACATCGAGAAATCACTGCCCATCGCCTTTTGCGGGGTAAAAATAAGCTTTTCAAAATCTACCGGTAAGCAGGAGCACGGGGCACCGAAAGTTAAAGAAATGACCCGGTTTTTCGGTATGGAGCATTTGCGTAAATTGCCTAAATTTAGTGTTTTATTACCGAAAGAAAAAATCTGGGGGGATGATTGCCTATATATCATAAAGGACAGGTATCTAAAGAGCTGGTCCAGGACAAAAGCCGTCGAAGATGCCCGCGAAGAAATAGGGAAGCTGGTGAATAAGTGAATGTAAAGTTTTTCAAGCTTCCTGTAGAAGTTGATCAATTCGACGAGAAAAGAAAAAATATCCAACAGCAGTGGCTTAATACCGGTTTTGCTGATAATGACGATAAATGGCTAAAACTAATATTCAAATACGTGTTTGAATTCTACAATTATTCAATCGGCACAGATGCAAACTATTCGTTAAAAAATGAAAATGAGATAAAAAAATGTATGCAGGATTGGTTGTTAGGGAGAGAAGATTTTTCAGGGACATTAACGCTTAACCTGGAACCCCTTTCCCAGGATACAGGACAAACCGGTTACGACGACATGAAATTTCAAAGCCAGTTTTGGGGTAAGGGGGAAAAGTATTTTGTTATCGAGTGTAAAATCTTGAATGAATCGAACAAATCGATGGACAGGTATGTGTTTTGTCAAGAATCGAAAAAAACAAATGGAAAAACTGTCCGGTATAATGACGGAGGTTTATATCGTTTTCTTATAAATAAGTATGCTGCTCATCGAGAATTTGCAGGTATGATCGGTTTTGTTCAAAAAGGAGGCGCCGACCTTATCTTAGCTGGTCTAAAAAAGAAAATAATGGATTTAGAATTACGAAGCAGCAGTGGGAAACGGTACGGTCAGTTAACCGACAAAAAGTTATTAAATAAGGGCATTAATTGTAATAAAAATACCTTCCAATCTAAGCACGTTAGGTTAGATAAAGAAACGGATACCATCGTCACACCGGTTCATATTTATCATATCCTCTTTGATTTCACATAAATGGGAAAATTGTCGCTTAAAAAAAATGGAATAAAACAAGGGACAGTCAATCGTGATGCGCGAAATTCCAAACAGCAGTCAGCGAAACCGTTAACCTGGAAAACGACGTGATTGTGCTGCAGCATTCGGTAGTTTTGAAGAATCTTAAGCCCGGCGTCCTTTACCAATACCGGGTGGGCGGCGGGGAAACCTGGAGCGAGTGGGAACATTTCACCCAGCCGGGAAATGGCCCCAAATTCTACCCTGTAAACGAAAAGCACAAATATTTGATGAAGAAGCTGGGCACGGGTTTACAGTTGTACCAGGTGATATGGGTAGACGGGGATGTTCTCAGATATGAATCCAGGACTGTCACCGATGAGCTTTATGATTCCTTCGAGTTGAGGAAGCCCGCGGCGCGGGCGTCCTATTAGGGGCTGCTTATCGAGGCTTAATAGCCGGGAAGATAGCGGTGCTAAAGGTTGATTTAGTCAAAAGACTCGTTACTTAGCCCAGGGGAACCGCTGCTTAGTGTCGTGGAACCGTTGCTTAGATCGTGTCAATGGTTCTTAGACTCGTGGAACGGTTATTTAGCCCTAAATAATGATTCCACGGTTCGGGGAGTGGTGCCACGAAATTTTTATTATAGAAGGGTTGAAGAAACGGTTGGACGGGTACTCGAAAAAAGACGATGAATTTAAAAAGAACTACGGTTATGTGGTGGCCAATTTGGCCAACCAATACATGAAGGGGTCTAAAAAAATCCATCTACCCAAAAATGCTTCTCAAAACCCAAAACAACACCAAAAGGAAAGCGGGGAACAAAAAAATAGTGTACAACTTAAAGGGAGAATCAGTATTGGCTTTATTAAATTTACGAATGGCGACGATGTGGTCATAGTATCCTTTCAGTACCGGTATGCTCCATATGTAAATGGCAGTGACCACGATGGCTTTAGACAGGACAACCATGGCCAGAAAGCCCCACGAACCCGCACTTTTGAGATGAGTCAGACTCTTCTTATTGTAAATATGAGTAAACGGCTCTTTCATAAATTCTTCATCACTTACCTCTTCCATTTCCAAATCAAACAGGTTCCAAGTTACATAGTATTTGAGATTTTCCGCACTGCCCCGATCCTTCTTTTCAAGTGCCATGAAGATTCTAAGCTGCGCTTCCGCCGGTAAATGTGCAAGGAGTAAAAATTTAACCTCACCTGAAACACCTTTGAGATATCTCATGGTCACAAGTATGGCGATGATCAACAACGGTGCCGACACGCCCCAATTATCCGCGGAAAGCCCCAGATACTCCACATAAGGGATGCCGGATGCCTTTAGAGCGATTATGTCTTCCATACGTCCACTGGATAAGATCGCTGCACTGGAAAACGCGGGAATGCTCAAGAATATCCCGATGCCTATATGCAGGATAACACTAAGTAACACCAGGAGGCGGTTTTTTATGTGCTTCATTATTGAGCCGAAAATCAAACCCACCAATTGCCTTAAAACATAAATCAGTATGCCGATGATGAGGTAGGTTATCCACCATGAACCCGATGTGTTCAATTCCCATACGCGAAGTTTTAATACAGGTTTTAGAAGCATGCTGCTGTAAAAGGAATCGGAAGGCAAACCGAATTCATTTATCTCGTTCAACACCGCTGAGCTGACCTTGTTGTATCCGACTCTTTCCCAAAATGATAATTCGGTGGCGATGGGTAGTTCGGTTATTAAATGTTTTGTCATTATGACAAACGCATCCGGCAGGCTGCCCTTTAGGGCCATTTGCTGAATCTGAATATATTTCGGCCCGGCGCAGACTCCTTTAGACCGGGCAAACAGTTTAATGTCGCTGCCCGTTCGAACCTGTATCAACTCAGGATTTTTGCTCAGCACCAACAATATCCCCCGCTCTTTGAAATTGTTGGGAGCTTTCAGCGATTTGGCTGTTTCTTCGAAGATTTCATCTGCCCTGGTGCCGGTTTCGACAGGTTCAATTCCATCGACGGTGGCAACGGCAAAGGCGAATCCCCTGGGAAACTTCCGCGACAGGAACCATTCCTTTTGTTCCTGGGGTACAATGCCATGTTTATCGATAACAAATGGTTTATAAAACAGCACATCCGGTCTGTCGCTACATGAATTTAAAAGTAAGATGCCTATTATCAGACAATTCCAGCCTTATTTC